>WTHE01000109.1 GCA_011523315.1 Candidatus Binatota bacterium | reverse complement strand
TCGCGCCGGACGATCTCCAAGCCCTGCGCGGCCTACCGGTGGCCTCAATCCTGGAGGCCCAGGCTGCGCTTGAGCAAGAGCTGCTCGATGGCCTGAGCCAGGGCCGCCCGCCCGAGATGCCCTTTCGTCCCGTGATTGACGGACACGTGCTGAGCATGGCGCCGATTGAGGCAGTCCGGGCCGGTCACGCCGCAGACATCCCGATTCTGATCGGCACGACCGGTGAGGAGTCGAAGCTGATGACCGGTATGGTCGGCGGGTTGGAGCTGTCCGACGAGGCCCTGGCCATTGCCTGCGCCGGCCGGGTGACCTCGCCCGAGGACATTGCGACCGGGGTACGGGTGCGCGACACCTACCGTCAGGCCCGAGCCGCCCGAGGCGAGCCGGCCAGCAACCATGACGTGTATGTGGCGGTGGATACGGACTATGTATTCCGTATCCCGGCCGACCGCCTGGCCGAGGCTCAGACCGCCCACACCAGTCAGGTGTACGCCTACCGGCTGGACTGGCAGTCACCGTTCAAGGGGCTGGGCGCCTGTCACGCCCTGGACCTGCCGTTTGTGTTTGGCACCCAGGCTCAGCCGGGCATTGCCGATTTCGCCGGTCCGGGCGCAACGCCGCTGGCCGAGACAATCATGGACGCCTGGATTGCCTTCGCCCGCAGCGGCGATCCGGGCACCGCGGATTTGGCCTGGCCCAAGTTTGAGGCCTCCAAACGCTCGACCATGCTGCTCGACGCCGAGTGCCGGGTGGTTGAGCAGCCCCGCGAACAGGAGCGTCTGTGCTGGGAGGGCAGGCGGTAGACCGTCTAATGATGAATGATGAACGCTGAATGCTGAATGAAAGCCCCACTCTTGCCAGATACGCAGGAGTGGGGCATAGAGTTTTCCTTAACAATCTCAGACAATTGCAGAGAACAACCACAAACCAGCGAAACTTTAACTCCTGAAAATCCTGCGCCAAGAGAAATTAAAAATAATCATTAATATATTTAGACTCACCTTCTTTCGCCCTAATCCTTCCTGTTGTTTCTCTTAATGGAATTTCTAATTCATAATTAATTAAGTTTTGCGATGGATAATCTTCTCTCTTATAATTATAATGATTGGTAACCATAAAACTCGCCCAGGCTGCTACGAGTTTTCTGTTGTAGGGGTCTCGGGGGTCTTTTGAGAGTTTGTCGCCGTTTCCCATCTCCTGAAATCGTCGCTTCATATCCAGAACGACGCGGGTTTTGCCCTCCATATCTGAGTCCAGATATTCTTTTGCTTTGGCTTTTGCCGTCTCTTCATCATCATAGGACGCGTAGGCGATGGAATGAACAAAATGACTCTCCGGCGCTCTTTTTGTCTGTTCACTCCCGATGCTTTTTTCATGCGGAATCCATATACTGCCCCACTCATACACATACGAGAGATAAAAATTTTCGATGCCGCGATCAAAATGGAGCATCTGCGGTACATCTCTCATCTCCGGCAATCTAACAGTAATACCACGCTGATTGCTGCCTCTGTAATTAATTTGTTCTCGTAACAAGTATAAAGCTGGCTCAATCTTTTTTGTCCAAGACTTCACTAAGACCTCGTCAAAGTATCCCCCTCCAAGGATACCATTCAGCCTGTTATTAAGGCTTCCAAATCTACTACGTCCTCCAACTTGATCTCGATATAATGTTTTTAATGCTTCATCCCGGCAGTTTGCGATCCCGGGTGGTAAGCCATCCGCCTTGGCCTCTACGCCGCCGAAGATCGCCCAACCCGCCAAGCCAAGTCCCAGCCCGATGAGGAAAAGCCGTCTCCAGAGCGGCCCGCTGCCGTGTTCTGCCTTGTGCTGCCTGTTCATGGTGCGCCTTGATACAAAAGATGCTGACAGGGATCAAGAGACGGCCTCAAGCCGCCGGTAGCTATGCGCGGGACGGGGCGGTGCGCTCGATCAGCGCTTCCAAGGCCCGCATGGTAGCTGTGTGCTGCTCGCGGCTGGCGGTGGCTTGCAGGCGCAGCGCTTCCAGCGTTTCGGCGTGACGGTCGGCGTGCTGCTGTTCGCGCCGCTCACTCATCCGCACCATGTAGCGAATGCCCCAGCCCACCACGCCGGCCTGGATCAGGCCGACCGTCAGGGCGACGGCCGCCTGGCCGACGCCGACCCACAGGGCGATCTCATTGCCGGCCAGCGCAGCATCCACACTGGCCCGCTGCAAGTCCAGGCTGGCCTCCTGCAAACTCAGGCTGGTCTCCTGCAAACTCAGGCTGGTCTCCTGCAAGTTCAGACTGGCCTCCTGCAAACTCAGATTGGCCTGCTGCAAGTCCAGGCTGGCCTGCTCGTAGGTCGTCAGCGGGGCGTTGGCATCAAACATCGGCTCCATAGCGTCCTCCTGCGTCAAGCATAAAGATTTTTCCCCCTCTCACCTAGGGCGTGTTATCAGTTAAGGAGGATCACCGAGGCCGCGAGATAGATCGCTCCGAGAAAGCTGAC
>WTHE01000384.1 GCA_011523315.1 Candidatus Binatota bacterium | reverse complement strand
GCCCTCAAGGGCTGGGTGTGGTACTTCACCGGCGAGCTGTTCATGATTTTTTCCTTCACCGGGCTGTGTGTCCTGATCGCCCTGATCGTCTACTTCCGGCGCGCCTACGGGGTGCTGGTGCCGCTGATCGGGGCGGCGATTCAGACGATCTGGGGCCTGGGCTGGGTCGGCTGGTGGGGCTTTAACCTGGACCCGCTGATCCTGGTCATTCCGCTCCTGATTACCGCCCGCTCAATCAGCCACGCCGTCCAGATGGTCGAGCGCTACTTCGAGGCCCTGGAGGAGAGCAAGGACCAGCAAAAGGCCGCTTACACCTGCCTGCAAGACCTCTTCCTGCCTGGCGTGACCGGCGTGATCAGCGATGCCGGCGGGATTCTGGTCCTGTCGGTGGCCACCATCCCTCTGATCGAGAAGCTGGCCTACTACGGCAGCTTCTGGGCCTTTGCCAATATCTTCTGCATCACCCATACCATGCCGATCTTCCTGTCCTACTTTCCCACGCCCAAAAACACCCAGCACTTCGTGCCCCGCTGGATGGAAGTCACCCTGGACAAGGTCGGCCAGCTGGCCACCGGTCCGGTCAGCCGCTGGGTGATTTTGAGCGTGGCCGCCGTCACCATCGTGTTCGGCGTGCGCACCGCGATTACCGTCCCGATCGGCGAGCAGGAGGCCGGCTCTCCGCTGCTGTGGCAGGACGCCCACTACAACGTCTCGGCCCGGACCATCAACGAGCGCTTTGCCGGGGCCAACCAGCTGGTCATCTATCTGGAGGGCGAGCGCGAGCATATCCTCAAGGAGCCTTACGTGCTGGCCACCATTGAGGAGATGCGCCGCTACATGCTGGAACAGGACGAGGCCGGCGACTCCCGCGAACTGTACACCCTGGCCCGCGGGCTGAACCGCCTGTACCACTACAACGACCCGCGCTGGCAGGTCATTCCGCCCGATCTGGCCACGACCGGCAACCTGATCTTCGTGTACGAGGCCTCGGCGCCGATTTCCGGCGTCATCCTGGAATACACCGACCTGGTCTACAAAAACGGCCAGTTTGTGGTGTTCTACAAAGACGTGAAGGGTGACACGGTCCGCGAAGCCATTGCCCGGGCCAAGAAGTTCATTGCCGAGCACCCGCTCGAAGGGGTGACCATGCGCCTGGCCGGCGGCTTCATCGGCACGACCGCCGCCCTGAACGAAGAGATCGACCGCTCGGAGAAGCAGGCCGCCCTGCTGGTCATCCTCACCGTCTTTACCCTGGTCCTGCTCAGCTACGGTTCGCTGGTGGCTGCGGTCATGGTCATGGCCGCGCTGATCGCGGCCGGTGTGGCCAGCTACATGTACGTGTCGTTCATGGGTATCGGCATCAACATCAACTCGCTGCCGGTGACCGCCGTCGGCATGGGCATCGGGGTGGACTACATCCTGTACGTGGTGGACCGGGTGCGGCGGGAAATCCCCCGCGCCGGGGGCAACCGTCAGAGGGGCATCAAGCGCACCATCTCGACGACCGGCATGGCGGTCACGTTTACCGCCACGACCATGATCGCGGGCGTGATCCCGTGGTATTTTCTGTCGAGCCTGCGCTTTTCCGCGGAAATGGCGCTGCTGCTGGCCATTCTGCTGGTGACCCACTGGCTGTCGGCCCTGACCATGGTCCCGGCCATGATTGCCGCTTTCAAGCCCAAGTTTGCCGGCGGCGCGCCCGAGAAAGTCGCCGAGGAACAGGCCGAGCCGGGCCTCAGCGCCCAGGCGCCCCAGCCTGCGGACTAGGAACCGAGCGTCCGCACGCCGCCGGGGGGCAAGGCGCGGGCGCGTGTCTGTTGAGCATCAGCCCGAGAGGGAAGGAGGAGTTTCATGCAAGAAGACACTTGGCGGAGGATGTCCAGGCTGTGGGCAAGCCTCCTTGTGACCGGGATGTGTGTCGTGTTGGCGACCTCTCCGGCCTGGGGACAGAGAGAAGAGGGGTTGATTCCCAGTCTCCAGGATATGGCCATCCACGGCTACGTGGATAATTTCTCGATTCTGCGCAGCGATACGTTCAAGTCGGACTATCACGTCGCGTCCTCGCGCTACCGGGCCAGCGTGCAGCTGGCCGGCTCGCTGCGGGTGCTGCGGGACTATTTCCAGCGCTTTGAATATTTCATCGAGCTGCGCCCCGAGTACGAGTCGATCTACGATATCAGCGACCGCTTCGGCAACGGTCGGGACAGCGATTCGATTGCGGTCTCGGGCCGCGTGCAGCCGGTGCGGGCCAACAACGGACTGCTGGAAGCCTTTGGCTACAACCCGCGCAATTTCGCCGAGTTCTGGCCGCACTCCAACGCGATCTTTCCGTATAATCTCAAGCCCGGCTCGCGCTACAACGTGCCGGGCCGGCGGCATGACCTGGACTCCAGAGACGCCTATTTCGGTCTGGACCAGAGCCAGAACGACCTGCGTTTCGGCATGCTGCGGGAGACCAACTTCGATCTGTACTATCC
>WTHE01000112.1 GCA_011523315.1 Candidatus Binatota bacterium | reverse complement strand
GAGCCGCCACCCGCCCCAGCCCGGGCCTGGTTGAGCAGTGGGCAGCTGTTCGGTCCGCCCAGAGGAGGACGGTATGCAAATCGGGCTGAGTCTGAACGGCGATCAGGTCACGCTCGAAGAAACCCTCCAGTTTGCCCGCCAAGCCGAGGCCCAGGGCTTCGCCTCGATCTGGGTGCCCGAAGCCTGGCGGGACGCCTTCGTGCCCCTGACCGCCATCGCCCTGCAAACCAGCCGGATTCGCCTTGGCACCGCCATCGCTCTGGCTCTGGCGCGCAGCCCGGTGCTGATGGAAAAGGCGGCTGCGTCACTCGACGAGCTGTCCCACGGTCGCCTCACCCTCGGCATCGGTCCCGGCCCGAAAGCCTGGAACGAGAATTGGCACGGCGTCACGTTTCACCCGCCGGCCGCCTACATCCGGGAATACACCGAGGTGTTGCGGCTGATGTGGTCGGCCCACTCAGGCGAACGCATCAGCTACGCCGGCACCTATCTCACCATCACCGACTATGAGCGCTTCGGGCGGCCGTATCGGGAGCGCATTCCGATCTACTTCGGGGCGGTCATGCCGCGCTTTCTGCGGGCCGCCGGGGCGACGGCCGACGGCTTGTGCGTGGCCTCTTTTCATACCACCCGCTATCTGCGCGAAGTCGTCCAGCCCAACCTCGAGGCCGGCCGCAGTGCGACAGGTCCCAAGCAGGAGGTCGTCACGACCGTCATCTGCGCGGTCGATCCCGACGGCGACGCGGCCAGACAGCGGGTCAAGGGCCAGCTGGCCTTTTACGCCAGCATTCCGTACTACGATGTGGTGCTCGACCTGCACGCCTTCGGTCGGGACACAACGCGTATCCGCGAGGCAGCCCAACGCGGCGATAGCGCCGGGATGATCGCCGGGGTGAGCGACGAGATGGTGGAGCAGGTAGCCATTGCCGGCACCCCGCAGGAATGCCGTCAGCAACTGGCCCGGCACGAAGGGCTGGTCGATGAGCTGATCCTCACCTCGCCCTCATTCGGTCTGGACCGGGCCGAGGTTGTGCGCAATCACCAGCAGCTCCTGGCCGCATTTCCCTGAGGCGTGTCATGGGCCAGCTCCAGAAAGGATCGCCATGCCCTATCCGGTTCGCTTCGGCATCCAAACTCCCCAGCAGAACAGCAACGCCTGGCCCGACATGCTGTCCATGTGGCAGGAAGTCGAGCAACTCGGCTTTGATACGGCCTGGGTGTTCGACCATTTCCTGCCCATTTTTTCCGATCCGACCGGTCCCTGCCTGGAGGGCTGGACCAGCCTGGCGGCTCTGGCCATGGCGACCAGCCACATCCGGCTCGGCGTCATGGTCAGCGGCAACACCTACCGTAATCCGGGCGTGCTGGCCAAGATCGCCACGACCGTCGATATCATCAGCCGTGGGCGCCTGATCCTGGGCATGGGCGGCGGCTGGTTTGAGCGCGAACACGCGGCCTTCGGCATCCCGTTTCCCGGCATCGGCGAACGCCTGGGCCGACTCGAGGAGTCCCTGAGCGTCATCAAGCAGCTGTGGAGCCAGGACACCACCAGTTATACCGGACGCTACTATCAGCTGGACGACGCGCCGTTCCTGCCCAAACCGGTCCAGCAGCCGCACCCGCCCATCCTGGTCGGCGCCTCGGGCGAACGGGTAGCGCTGGGCATTGTCGCCCGCCACGCCGATATGTGGAACAGCTTTGGGCCACCGGCGCTGTTCCGGCACAAGATCGCCAAGCTGGCCGAGCACTGCCAGCGCATCGGGCGTGACCCGGACACGATAGAAAAGTCAGTCCTGGTGACCGGCATGTTTGCGCCCGATGAGGCCCACGGGCAGGTCGCGGATTATGTGGACGCCGGGGTGACCCATATCATCTTTTCGATTGAAGCCGAGCAGGACCGGGAGGCGATTCGGGCCTTTGCCCGGGATGTCATGCCGGCCTTTCGGACCTGACGACCGCCGTCTCGCAGCACAAAGGAGGACACGCGCAATGGACACCAAAGACATCATCGTCGCCAAGCTGGCCGAGTGGGACCTGGAGCTGAGCGACGCCGAGCTTGAACAGCTGGTCGAGCCGTATGAAAACCTGCTGCGCTGGCGCGGGACGGTCGAGGACATGCTCCGCGCCCGGCCGATTGCCGAGGGCATGCAGTTTCCCGAGAGCGAGCCCCTGCTGAGCCACGCGCTCGACAAGAGTGACAAGAAAGGAGGTGCCGCATGAGCGCCGACCACGACCTCGTGTATGTGTCGATTGCCGAGCTGTCGGACCGGATCCGGACCAAGGACATTTCTCCGGTCGAGGTGGTCCGGGCCACGCTGGACCGCATAGACCGGCTCGAGCCGCAGCTCAACGCCTATAATACCGTCTTCGCCGATCAAGCCGTGGCCGAAGCGCGCCAAGCCGAGGCCGACATCGGGCGTGGAGACTACCGGGGCCCCCTGCACGGCATTCCCATCGGCATCAAGGACATCTATGAGTGCGGGCCGACGACCTGCGGCTCGGAGTCGCTGGCCGACTACGTTGCCGACCAGGACTGCACCTCAGTCGCCAAACTCAAACAGGCCGGGGCGATTGTGGTCGGCAAAACCGCAACCTATGAGTTTGCCTACGGCTTTCCCACCACCCAGTCGTATTTCAAGCCGACCCGCAATCCGTGGAGCCTGGACCACGACGCCGGGGGTTCGAGCAGCGGCACCGCCGCTTCGACCGCGGCCGGTCTGGCCTACGCCGGCATGGGTTCGTGTACCGGCGGCTCCATCCGCTGGCCGGCTCAGGCGTGCGGGATTGTCGGACTGAAGGCGACCTACGGGCGGGTCAGTCGGGCCGGCGTCTACCCCTTGTCGTGGAGTCTGGACCACACCGGTCCGCTGGCCCGCAGCGTGACCGACGCGGCGCTGATGCTCCAGGCCTGCGCGGGCTACGATCCGCTCGATCCCGCTTCGGCCAAGGTGCCGGTGCCCGATTTCACGGCCAAGCTCGGCCAGGATGTCACGGGCTTGCGCATCGGCCTGCTGCGTTCGCTGTACGAGGACAGCTGCGATCCAAAGCTGCTCGGTCCGTATAACGCGGCGGTCCAGAAGTTTGCCGACCTTGGAGCGCAGCTCGTTGACCTGCCGTCGATCAGCCTGACCCAGATGCAGGCCATTGAGTGGCCGGGCCTGTTTGCCGACTGTGCGACGATTCACGTCAACAACGTGCGCCACGCGGGCGACAAGTACAACCCGCACGCCAAGCTGTACGTGGCCTACGGGCTGCTGGTCAGCGGGGCGCAGTATCTGATGGGCGCCCAGGCCCGGGCTCAGGTCCGGGACGATTTGATCAGCGCGCTCGAAACCGAGGTTGACGTGCTCATGCTGCCGACCTCGGGTTTCCAGGTGAACACCATTCAGGACAGCTCGCCAGGGCCCAGCATTGTGTCGAGATCCTTCTCGGTCTACACCCCGATCTTCAACTTCACCGGGCTGCCGGCTCTTCAGGTGCCGTGCGGTTTTGATACGGACGGGCTGCCGGTCGGCTTCCAGATCGCCGGCCTGCCCTTTGACGAAGCGACGATCTGTCAGGTGGGGCATGCCTATGAACAGGCCACCGACTGGCACACCCGCCATCCGGAGCTGTGAGGCGGACGCTACCCTCGGAGCCCGAATCCTGGTAACTAGGGGCTCACAGGAGGACGCCGAATGGCAGAGCTATTGAAGGACAAGGTTGCACTCATCACCGGCGGCAGCTCGGGTATTGGCCGGGCGACCGCCCTGGCCTGCGCCCGCGAGGGCGCCAGGGTGGCGGTCGCCGACATCGCCACTGCGGGCGGCCAGGAGACCGCCCGGCTGATCACCCAGGCCGGCGGCGAGGCCATTTTCATTCAGGCCGATATGACCAAGGCGACCGAGCTGGAAGCCATGGTCAACACCGTCGTCGAGACCTATGGGCGGCTCGACTGCGCCCATAACAACGCCGGGATTGAGGGCGCGCTGGGCAAGACTGCGGTGTACGAAGAGGCGGCCTGGGAGCAGGTCATCGCCATCAACCTGACTGGGGTGTGGCTGTGCATGAAGTACGAGATTCCGGCCATGCTCACAAACGGTGGCGGAGCAATTGTCAACACCGCCTCGGCCGCCGGCCTGTTGGGCGTACCGAATATGCCCGCCTATGCGGCCAGCAAACACGGCGTGGTCGGCCTGACCAGGACGGCCGCCCTGGAATACGCCAAGGCCGGGGTGCGGGTCAACGCCGTATGCCCGGGCATTATTCAGACCCCGATGGTGTCGCGGCTGACCGGCGAGCGGCCGGGCATGTTTGAAAAAATCGCCACCGCCGAGCCGATCGGGCGGGTCGGCAAGCCGGAGGAGATCGCCGAGTCGGTGGTCTGGCTGTGTTCGGACGCCGCCTCGTTTGTGACCGGCCACGCCATGTCGGTCGACGGCGGCATTGTTGCCCAGTAGCGAGACACAGGACAACGGTGATGCCCTGCCCGCTTCAGGCAGAACTCAGCGTTGTCTTCTGAGGAGACACACATGCGGTACGGCTTACACGTAGGCGGCGGCGCGGTCATGGGCAAAAGCTCGGCCGCCCAGCAGATTGGCGAACTGGCCGAAGAACTCGGCTACGACGGCATTGTGACCGGCGACCATATCATCATCCCCAAAGAGATCGGCTCGACCTATCCGTATACCAAGCTGGCCGAGTCCATGGGCTATAATCCCTATGCCGTGTTCACCACCATGGACTGGCTGGACGCCTTCACCGTCCTGGGTCTGCTGGTGCCGGTGACCAAGACGGTCCGCCTGGGCACCAGCGTCACGATTGTGCCCTATCGCCATCCCCTGGACATGGCCCGGGTGGTGGCCAGCCTGGATGTGGCCTCGGGCGGACGGATTATTTTCGGGGCCGGAGTCGGCTGGATGCGCGAAGAGTTCGAGCTGCTCGGCGTGCCGTACAAGGAGCGCGCCCCACGTACGCGCGAATATCTGCGCGTCATGCAGGAGGTGTGGAGCGCCGACAGCCCCCGCTTTGACGGCCGGTATGTCCAGATCGACAAAGACCTGCACTTCGCTCCCAGGCCGGTCCAAAAGCCCCATCCGCCCATCTGGGTCGGTGGAGAATCCACGCCGGCCTTAAGACGGGTGGTCGAATTCGGCGCGGGCTGGCATATCGGCCCGGTCGATATCGAGGATGTCCGGCCGCGCTTTGATGAGCTGAGAGGGCTGATGGAGGCTGCGGGGCGTAAGTATGACGAGCTGGAGATCACCTGGATGGTCGATACGACGCGCACCGACGCGGCCGCAATCCGGGCCTATCGCGACCTCGGGGTGCACGGCTTATACGTGACCGCCGCCTCGGCCGACCCCGACGAGGTGTGCGCGATCATGCGCGAGTTTCCAAAGA
This sequence comes from Candidatus Binatota bacterium, assembly GCA_011523315.1. Lineage (GTDB taxonomy): Bacteria > Desulfobacterota > Binatia > Bin18 > Bin18 > JAAXHF01. The sequence goes on along the minus strand of WTHE01000112.1, from coordinate 6,704 downwards.
AGGTGCAGGACGCGGTGGGCTGATGGCCGGACTCGATCACCCCTGGTCCTGTCCCGGCCAGGAGTCGAGCGCTCCCAGCCCTTCGAGCGTCAGACCATAACCGAGCTGATCCAACATCAGCCGTTTGAACTGCTGAGTGAGGGCGACTCTGGCGTAACGTACGGTGAGCGGCGGTTGCCGCGCAATCTGCTCGGCCAGCTCCCAGGCCCGGCCCAGCAGTCGCCCGTGGGCCACGACCTCGCTCACCACCCCAAGTCCGAGCGCCTCTTGGGCCGACAGTTGCTGGCCGGTGAGCAGAAAGTAGCGCCCCCGGTTGATGCCCAACACCAGCGGCCAGACCACATGGACGCCGTCGCCGGGCACCAGGCCACCGGGAAAGTGAGGCGCGTCCTGAAAACAGGCCCGTTCCGAGGCCAGCACAATATCGCACACCACGGCCAGCTCGGCGTGGATGATCGCCGGGCCGTTGACCGCAGCGATCAGCGGCACCTCGATGTCCAGCAGATTCATCAGCAGGCGTTTGGCGTCGGCGGCCATATGCCCCCACTGGTGGGCGGTAATCTGGCCAAAGCCGTCGGGAGCAAACTCGGCAGTAAACGCATCGCCCGTCCCGGTCAGGATGATGACCCGGTTGTCCGGGTCGCTGCCGATGTCGGCAAAACACGCTCCAAACTCGGCGTGAGGTCCGGGTCCCCATTGCAGCGGACCGTCCCCGGTATGAAAACGGATCTGGAGAATTCCGTTGCGGCGCTCCATGTAGACATGTTTGTACTTGCTGGCATAGTCCTCAAAACTGGCCATGGTTGCCCTCCTTCTCAGCTCTGCCACAGGCCCGTCAGTGCGATATGTGTATCACAAGCGGTCCGCTGACGCTTGACAGCACCGAGCCTCAGGCAGAATAATCTTTGCTCAAACCTGAGCTATTCACAAAGGAGGGAGTATGCCGTTCCAGCTGCGCTACAGTATTGACGATCAGGACATCACGGTTGTCGCCATCGGCCTGTTTGTCGCGCCAAACAAAATGTTACTGGAACTGATGCGCCTGGGGGTGCGGGTGATCCTGGTCGAACCGATCATCGGCGCCCACAAGCACCGCGGCCTGCCCGACCGTGACCGCGGCCCGCTCAGCCGCGACGGCCTCAGCATTCCGTGGCATATGCTCCACCGCGGCATGCACGCCCTGGCGGTCGATCTGCGCCAAGAGTCGGGCCAGCGGCTGGTCCTCGATTTGATTAAAGCCACCCACGTCCTGGTCAGCAACTGGCCGCCGCGTATGGCGCCCTGGCTGGAGTACGGGCACCTGGTCGAGCACTGCGGTCCAGAGGTCATCAAGATTCAGTTCGACGGAGGCTACGACGGCCGGGTGGCGAACGACTACTCCATGCAGGGCGCGACCGGCCTGGCCCACGCGACCGGCGAACCCCACGGCCGACCGCTGACTATTCCGGTCGCCTTCTTCGACATGATTACCGGCCTGCACGGCCTCAACGCCTTCCACGTTGGCCTACGCCGTCTGGCCGAAACCGGCCGGGGCGACTGCTACAAGATTGCGCTCGAACAGGTCGCCTTCCAGACCCTGGCCGAGCTGGGCTGGTACGCCCAGGCCGAGACCACGGGCGAGAGCCGCGAGCCAATCGGCGACAATCTGCTCGACGCTGTCCACGGCCACTATGCGACCCGGGACGGCAAATTTATCACCCTCAACCTGATCGGCGACAGTGTGTTGCGCCGGCTGCGTGAGGCGACCGGTATGAAAACCCTGGCCTACGATACCCAGGGCCACGAGATCCACGGCGATCATGCCCGCTACCTGGTGGTCGAAGAGATCAAACAGCACATTGCGGACTGGATCGGTGCACGTTCGCAGGACGAAGTGCTGCGCGTCCTGCAGCAGGCCGGTCTGGTCGCCGAGCCGTGTCGGGACAGCGTAGAAGCCGAAGAATACACCCACCGGCTGCCCTGCTTTCACGACGTGGACGATCCCGATCTGGGACCGATCTGGACCCCCGGACCGGTCATCGACGCGCGGGATCTGGAGCCGGTCGATCTGTCTCGGGCGCCCCATCCGGGCGAGCACACGTATGAAATTCTGGACAGCGTCCTGGGTCTCGACCGGGCCGCCGTCGCCGAGCTGGAACGGCGGGGAATTGTCGCCGGGCCGGAGCCGAACGTCTAGGCGCGGCCCTGTTATCATCAGACATCCCGCTGAGCCCTGTAACGGAGCCACCCATGCCCAAGGCCGAACCGTCTCCCAGCGCCCTGTCCGCTCTGCGCGTCCTGGACCTCTCAAGCGGGATTGCCGGCGGCTATTGCACCAAGCTGCTGGCCGACTATGGCGCCGAGGTGGTCAAGGTCGAAGCACCCGGCGCGGGCGACTCACTCCGTCGCTGGGGGCCTTTTCCACACGATAACCCCGATGCCGAGCGCGGCCTGCTCCACTGGTATCTCAACGCCAACAAGCGGGGCATGACACTCGATGTGACGAATCCGGCCGGCCGGACAATCCTCCGGGACCTGCTGGCCCATTTTGATATTGTGGTCGAGAGTTTTCCTCCGGCCCGAGCCGCAGCACTGCAGGTGAGCTATGAAGCGCTGCGTGGCGACCGCAACGACCTGATCTGGCTATCGATCACCCCCTTCGGCCAGACCGGACCCTACGCCGATTACAAAGCCAACGACCTGCTCATTCAGGCTGCCAGCGCCTGGCCGTATATGGGCGGCCTGCCCGACCGCGAACCCATGAAAACCGGCGGCTTCATCAGTCACTATGTTACCGGCACCTACGGCGCACTGGCCGTGCTGGCGGCCTGGTTGTCTCTCAGGTCTGGCGGCACGGGCCAACACATCGACCTGGCGGCAATGGAAGCCCTGCAAAGCACGAACGAATACGCGGCGCTGAGCCATTCAGGACCCGGCGATGCCAAAGAAGTCAGAGGACGGGGCAATATCGGGGTGGGGACGGGCATCACCGCATGTCGGGACGGCCACGTCGGCATCAACGTGTTGACGGGCAACCAGTGGGAGATGTTCTGGTCGTTTATCGGACGGCCCGAGTTGGCCGAGGACTCCCGCTTCCAAACCCCCGTCGGCCGTATGCAGCACTGGGACGAGGTTGCCGCCCTCATTCGGAGCTGGGCCAAGGAGCATACCCGGGAAGAAATCTTCGCCGCCCAGGAGTGGCGCATTCCGCTGACGCTTATCGCCAGGATCGACGAGATATTGGACTTCCCGCAGCATGCGGCGCGGGGCTTCTTTGTCGAACGGGAGCTGTCGGGCGTCGGCCCGGTCCGCCAACCAGGCGCCCCCTTTCAGATGAGTGCGAGCCCGTGGAATCTGCGCCGCAGCGCCCCGGCGCTCGGCCAGCACAACGCCGACATCCTGTGCGGCACGCTCGGCATGCAGCCCGACGAGCTGGTCCTGCTGCGCCGTCGCGGGGTTATTTAAGGGGAGGCTCTGACATGCCACCGCTCCTGTCCGGGATTCGAGTCATTGACCTGACCATGTGGTGGGCCGGACCGTTTGTGACCCAGCTGTTGGGCGATATGGGCGCCGAGATTATCAAGATCGAATCGATTCAGGTCCCGGATGGTTGGCGGTTCACCGTCCCCAACGCGGATCATAACAAGCCCTGGGAACTGTCCTCGTATTACAATGGCGTCAATCGCAACAAATACGGCCTCACCCTGAACCTCCAGGACCCGCGCGGGATTGAGCTGTGCAAACGCCTGGTCGGCATGGGCGACATTGTGGTCGAGAACTACACCCCGCGGGTCATGGCGAACTTCGGCCTCGACTATGCAAAGCTGCGCGCAATCAAGCCGGATATCATCATGCTGTCCCTGTCGGGCTACGGCGGCACGGGACCGTGGCGCGATTACGCCGCCTTCGCCTTCCCGGTCGAGGACATGTCGGGCTTTCCACAGCTGACGGGCTATGAGGACGAGGACACTCCCCGGCGCTGGGGCAATTCCGGCGTGGACGCCATTTCCGGCCTGACCGGAGCCTATGCCGTCTTAACCGCTCTGGAACACTGGCGTCGGACTGGTGAGGGACAGCGCATCGACCTGTCGATGGTCGAGGCTCTGACCTCGTTTCTGGGCGAGCCGCTGCTCGACTATCAGGTCAATCAGCGCCTGCCGCAGCGCCAGGGCAACCATCATCCGGCCCACGCTCCTCACGGTATCTATCCGTGCAGAGGCGCAGACAGGTGGGTGTCCATTGCCGTGACAAACGAGGAGGAATGGCGCGCGCTGTGCACGACCCTGGGTCAATCAGACTGGCTCGGCGATCCCCGCTTCGCCGGTCCGCTCGCCCGCCAGACGCATCAGGCCGTCCTGGATGAGGCTATCGGGGAATGGACGCGACAACACGACCGCATGGCAGTGATGCACGCCCTCCAGGCGGCTGGGGTGCCGGCCATGCCGGCCCTGTCCTCGGCCGATGTCCTCAACGATCCGCATATGCAAGCCCGGGGCTATTTTCAGCGCACGACACGAGCCGAGATCGGTCCCCACGCCCACGGTCTGCACTGGGCGCACTTCTCCGAAACACCGCTCAGCCTGCGCCGCCCAGCCCCGCTGTTGGGCGAACACAACGCGTTTGTGCTGAAGGAACTCTTGGGGCTGAGTGACACAGAGCTGAGCGATCTCGAACGGGACAAGGTCATTGGCACCACCTTTGTCGGCTCGGCCCGTCTGTGAGACCCTCAGCTCCGCCCTCTGCGACTGGCGGGGAACCTTGATGGAATAATCCAGCCCAGGGCGACAGCCTGCCATATCACTTCGATCATATCGGACCGATACGCGGGGGGCATTTCAGGACACTGCCTCCGATATAGGTCACGCTCCGCCCTGCCCTCCCGTTCTCACCACACCAGCCAAATCAGACTCTGAGCAAACACCCGGCCAGGCCGGCCCAGTTGGCACGTTCCGTGCTCCCATCCCAACATCAATTCACCAGCCCCGGAAAGGAGTCACCCTATGTTCAGCAGTCTCATTCCAGACGGAATCATCAGCTTGGCCGCAACCCTCAGCACCGGCTATACGCTGCTCGGAAGCGGGCTCCTGGGGCTCACCTGCGCCTCGGCCGTGATGATCGGCTGGACGGCCCTCCGCCACTACTGGCAAAACACCCAGCCGGCGGTCTGCGAGCGGACGGCCGATTACACAACGCCCTGCTATACGGCGTATCAACGAGCTGCCTGAAGCGCGCTCCGCTTCTGGGCATACGCTGCGTCCCCCTTCCCTGGGCAACGCTCCGGTCCCTCCTCCGGGCGTTGCCGAAGTCCCCGGGCCCCCTCCCCCCGGGGGCTTTTTCAGCTTCCTCGGGTCAGATACGGTGTGTGACCGTGATGGCCACTCTACGCCGTACCCCTCTGAGCTGGATCGTGCCGCTGAGCGCCGCCGTCAGCGTATTTCTACTGTGGTTGATTTACTGGAAACCGGCTGCCACCAGCCAGGCCGAGTGGGTCACGCTTCTGCCCGCCACCAACGCCGTGTGTAACAGCTTGAGCGCGTGCTGCCTGCTGGCCGGATTTTTCAATATCCGACGCGGCAGGCGTACCGCCCACCTGCGCTGCATGCTCGGTGCGGTGGCGTGCTCAGTCGTGTTTCTGATCGGCTATATCGTCTACCACCATTTTCACGGCGATACGCCGTTTCCGGGCCAGGGCCTGGTGCGACCGGTCTACTTCGCCATTCTCATCAGCCATATCGTCCTGTCCATCGTCGCCCTGCCGTTGGTCCTGACCACGCTGTACTATGCCGCGACCGCCCAGTACCCGACCCACCGCCGGCTGGCCCGCTATACCTTTCCCATCTGGCTGTACGTCTCGGTCAGCGGCGTGACCGTGTTTTTCTTTTTGCGCGCCTACACCTGAGCCGGGCTACAGCGGCGTGACGAGCAGCGAGTCAATCCGACACGTATCAACAATCACCAGTCGTTGCCGGAATCTTGCCCGGCCGTCCTCAAACACGATCCGGTCGTGGTAGGCGCCCGTACTGAACACCTCGGTCGCCCCGTACTGGACCACATCCGCCCAAGTCCGAAAGACGACATAGTTCGAGCGGGCCGCAATCAGCCCGTCGGCCTGCTCGGTCAGCAGGATGCTGCTGACCAGGTGGCGATAAAAATGGGGGCCAAAGATATTGGCCCGGCGATGGGCGGTCACCCGGTCGCTCAACATGCCCTGGCTGTCGCACGACATGAGCGGAATCGGCAGCTCCTGATCCGCATTTTCACGCGGGACGATCCGGTACTCGCACTCGGCGGCAAAAAATCCCGGCCATTCCTCCAGCCTGTCCTCATCAATACAGTGGACATAGGCATGCAGCAGGTCTTCGACGGCAAGACGGCGTTCCAGACTGATCATGGCGGTCTCTGGGTGGGGACGCTCAGGCGGCAAAGCCCATCACCCCACGATAATACTGCCAGAAGCCCCGGATGGCGGTCTCGGTCAGCAGATTGTCCTGGTTCTCTACACCGTTGCCGCCAAAGGCGATATACGAGGCCGCGTCTCTGTCGCGCACGATAGCCTGCTGCACAATCTCGGTCGCATGGCCGTCTTCCATGGAGATCAGGCCGGCCGGGCCAACAAAGTTGGCCTGCTTGAGGCGGATGGCACGCAGCTCCTCGTCATCGTCCTGATAGCCAAAATAGGTGAAGATCAGCTCAAACTGATCGGGCGCTTTGGGCAGCACCTGACG
>WTHE01000500.1 GCA_011523315.1 Candidatus Binatota bacterium | reverse complement strand
ATGCCTCTCCATGAACTGCGGCAAGCGCGAGCGATGACCCAGAAAGCGCTCGGCGCTCCGGTGTGAAATCCTTCGTCAAGTCGCGAAAAGCATGACGACCGCTCATTCGACCAGTCCTTCCTTCCTGAGTTCTTTTAGATGTTCGTCATAGAGCTTGTCGGCAAGCGACACATATCGTCTGTAAAATCGCTCGTCACCGGTTTTGTCACCACCAATCAGCAGGATCGCCGACCGTATCGGATCGAAAGCATAGAAGACGCGCAGGGGCCGGCCACCGCTTTGTACGCGCAGCTCGCGCATGTGGCTGTGGCGGGAGCCTATGACGCCCGAGGAGTAGGGAAACGGCAAGCTCGGTCCGTACTCCATCAGCAATTCGACCACAGCAGTCACGTCCTCCTGTGCGCTCTCCGGGCATGGCGTCATGCTCCTACAGCCACGCCCGATTCGTGGCAAGTCCTCAAAAATTCGCTCTGCTATTCAAGAGCAGCCAACTCGTCCTCGTCCATATATTCCATATATGGAATCATATCAAGCTCGTCCAGATGTCAGAGTCCTGTTGCGCGATGGATCAATGTCGAGACGGGACCGAGTACCGGACAGCGCTTCAGGCCGATTCACGCAGCTGGCGCAACTCGTTGACAATCGCCGCGTGGCGCTCACGGCTGAGCCGATAGGGCAGGAAGCCGAGTACCATGCCGACGCCGAACAGCAGCGTCACCAGGGCGCTGAACAGCCCCAGGCGGTGCACCACCTCGGGGGCAACACTGCCCAGGGTCGCCCCGGCCGGAAACGCGGCCAGTTTGATCACAAACCCGGAGACCAACACCCCCAGACCCGACGACGCTTTGGAGATAAACGCGTTGGCCGCAAACAACAGCCCCTCCTGGCGCGTCCCCACCCGCAGCTCGTGCTCGTCGGTCACGTCGGCAATCATTGACCCGACCATGGTCATGGAGATGATGATGGCGGTATAGCTCACGAAGATCGTTCCGCCCACGACCCACACCAGCATGGGCTCACCGCCGCCCGGCAACAGGCCGGCCAGCCGTACAAAAATGAGTGTGGCCAAAATCAGCGGCGCAGCCACCGCGGTGGCCAGAATCAGCCGTTTCTTGCCCAGCCGCTCGGTCAGCGGTCGGGTCACGACCAGGGCCAGCACCGAGCTGGCGATGAGAACAAACATGAAGAGCGTGATCTGCTCCGAGCTGAACCCCCAAAAAAAGGTATTGAGGTAATTCCCGAGGTTCTGGTTCACCCCAAAGGAGACCCACAAACACAAACCGCCGACAACGGCCGCCCGGTACGACGGGCTGCCCAGCGCCGCCCGCATGTCGCGGGGCAGAGATCTGAGCCGGACCGGCTGTATGCGGTCGTCAGCCACCTGCGCCTGGAGGGCGGCCCGCTGGGTGCCGAGCGCCGACACCAGGGTCGTCACGACCATGATGACCGCGCCCCACACGGCAAAGCCGACGTAGCCCTCGGGATTGAGCAGCCCCTGGGGATAGCGGGGGGTGGCGCGCAGAAACACCGCGTAGGCCAGGATCGCGTAGCCCAAGCCAAATAGCCAGGCAAAGACGAGACGCAGGGTTTGCAGCGAGGTGCGCTCGTCATAGTCCTGGGTCAGCTCGGCCACCAGGGCCTGGTGCGGAATGGCAAACAGGGTCATGGCAAAGCGCGTGGCTGAGGCAAAACCCAGCAGCCACACGAACAGCCCGACCTGGCTCAAACCCCGGGGCGGCAGAAACACCGCCACAAAGCACACCGCCAGCGGCAGGCCGGCGGCATACATGAAAGGGTGGCGCCGGCCGAGCCGAGAACGCAAGCCGTCGGACCAGACACCGACCGCCGGATCGGTTACCGCATCAATGAGCAGGGCGATAAACAGCGCCACGCCACACAGACCGGGATCGAGTCCGACAATCTGCTGATAGTAAAACAGCAAAAAAAGGGTAAAGGCGTTGGTCTTAATGCCTTCGGCCGACAGTCCGAAACCGTAGGCGATCTTGACCCGATGGGACAGGCGGCCTGGGGCGTGCATATCACGAGCCAGGCGTGGTCAGCCCCGTCCAGCGCCGGTAGTCCTGCGGGGTATCGATATCGGCCACAATGCCGGGGTCGTCGAGCGCCAGGTGGCGCACCCGGGCGGGATCTTTGCGCACGACCGTTTTGGCGCCTTTGTCCAGCGGGGCGGCCAGCAGCTCGGCATAGACCTGGCGGGAGAACAACACCGGATGGCCGCGCTTGCCCTGATGGGCGGCAATGATAATCGGCAGCGGGTCGGTCCGAAACGAGGCCATGAGCGCGGCGATGGTCTCCGTTCTGACCAGCGGATGGTCAACCAGGTTCACCACCGCAGCCGCGCTGTCGGGCGACAGCGCGCCGAGCCCGCACACCAGAGAAGACAGCTGGCCCTGGGCATAGTGCGGGTTGACGACTGTGCGCAGGGCTGAATGCCGGGGCAGGGCGGGCCGCAGCCTGTCCTCCCAGGCGCCCAGCACGACGATCAGCTCATCCACCCCGGCGTCGAAGAAAGCCGTGCAGATACGCTCAAGAAACGTTTGGCCCTGGTAGGGCAGGAGCGCTTTTGGCGAGCCCATGCGACGCGACTCGCCGGCGGCCAGAAGAATACCCGAGATCATAGGCTGGACGGGCTCAGCCGCCGAACTTGAACGGACCGCCCGACCGCGCCTTGGCGGCCAGGGACAGCGTCTCCAGCGACCCGCGGTGCCGCGCCCGGACGATCTCGGCGGCAATAGCCACCGCGATCTCGGCCGGCGTCTCAGCCGCAATATCCAAACCCATGGGGGTGTGGATACGGCTCAGCTGTTCGGGGCTGAAACCCTGTTCGGCCAGGCGGTCGAGGGTAGTTTTGGCCCGGCGTTTGCTCCCGATCATGCCGATATAGGCCGGGCTCTTGTGCAAGGCCACCCGCACCGACTCCTCGTCATGCACATGCCCCCGGGTGACGACCACGACAAAGGTCTGCTCGTTGATTTCCAGGCTGTCCAGCACCTGGCCAAAGGGGCCGACCCGGATATCGGCCGCGTGGGGAAACCGCTCGGCATTGGCAAACGCCCAGCGATCATCGACCACAATCGTCCGAAACCCCATCAGGTGAGCGATCTCGCACAGCGGCTGGGCAATATGGCCGGCCCCGGCAATAATCAGGGTCTGCTGACCCGACTGCACGTCGACAAAAACCCTGGGCCAGTCCTGGCGGCGGGCGACGACCTCTTCCACCGCCTGGCCCTGGGGCGAGACCGCAAACAGCTGGGACTTGCCATCGGTGACAGACGCACTGAAGGTCTCGACCAGAGTCTGGTCGAGCGACAGCGTGGGGCTCACGGCCGGGCCGCCGCGGCCCACCGACAGACACCCCTTGGCGCCCGGACTGAGACTGCCGCCAAGCGCATCCAGGGCTGTCACCAGAGCCGTTGGCCGGCGCGCCCGGGTCGCCTCGGCCAGGCTGTGGGCCAGTTCACGGTGCTCTTCGGGCCGCCACACGTCGAGCGCCACATCCATCAGGCCGCCACACACCTGAATCACGTCCTGATCGAAATCGCCGGTCAGATCGACCTCGACAATCCGCGGCGGCAGATTCTGCTCCAACACCGGGTAGGCCCGGCGCAGCACCTCGCCCTCCCCACACCCGCCGCCGATTGTCCCGAACGGCTGTCCCTCGGGCGGGACGACCATCTTGGCCCCGACCTCACGCGGGACAGAACCACGCGTCCGGATAATCGTCGCCAAGACAAACGACTTGCCGTCAGCCAGTAATGCTTCGGCGCGGTCCCATAAATCATCCATGGCGTCTCAATCCTCCTGACAGGCTGGGTGACTCTTTGCTCAGGGTTAGCACAAGCCTGGCGAAGAAAAAAGAACGGCGCCGGGCTGAGGCAGACGCATTGCCGGTCCCCGGCGCCTACCGTATGCTGAACTCATGCAGCTGCGTGTGGTGAGCCAGGAAGACATCTCGCCCAGCCTGAGCCTGGCCAGCGACCGGTTCTTTTTACAAACCGTGGACACCACCGCCGTCCTCCGCGTGTACACCTGCCCGGGCGACGTGGTGCGACTCGGTCGCTACCACGCCGCCGCAGGCCTGAACGCGACCGACCAGGTGACGGTCAGCCGTCGCCTGAGCGGAGGCCGGGTCGTGCCGAGCGGACACGGCTTCGTCCACTTCTCCCTGATCCTGCCCCACCGCTCGGCCTTTTTCTCGGACGACCCGTTCTACCTGGCGCCGTTTCAAGTCCTCAACCGCCACGTCCGCAGCGTGCTGCACGGCTTCAAGGCGGCCGGCGTCCAGCTGTTCTACCCAGGCCGGGATTTTCTGACCATTGAGCGCCGGACGGTTGGCTGGGTGTCGTGGACCAGCGAAAAAAACGGTGCCGCGCTGATCGAGGGCAGCCTGGCCGTGCGGCGCGATTTCAGCCTGCTGCCCTATCTGCTGGACACCATCGATCCGGCCGGCACAATCTCCAGCCAGTTTCTCGCCCCCGACCACGTCACCAGTCTGGAGCAGGGGGCCGGCCGGCCACCCTCGCTGGTCCAGCTGACGCGTCTCTTCCAGCACGGCTTCGCCCAGTTGGCCGAGACCTGCGTGGTCCAGGACCTGACCCACACCGAGCAGGAGCACATCGCCCGCCTGGCCCACAGTGCAGAGGCCGAAGCCTGGCTCGCCAGTTGGCCGGCTCGCCACGACCTGCCCTTTCAGCCGAGCGTGGCCACACCCCTCGGCAGCCTGACCATCGGTTTTGATGTCACTCCCCAGCACACCCTGTCGGCGCTCCAGCTGAGCGGGGATTTTCTGGCGCCGGCCCACACCGTTGAAAGCCTCCAGTCGGCTCTCAGCGGACAGCCCCTGACCATCCCCGCCCTGCAACACAGCATGGATCAGCTCTTTCTCTCTCCCGAGCACTATTTTTTAGGCCCTCAGCACCTTCGGGTCATTCCAGAAACGATTCTACACGCCTATGGACTTTAGACGTCTGTGCGACCGACTCAGCCCGGACAATTCCCAGAAAGATGGATCATCCTCTCTTTCTCCTGCGGCCGGTCAGGATGACCCATCTTCTACCCGGCTGGCCGCCCTGGCCCAGTTGGAACAGGCCAGCGATGAACTCGTCTTGCCATCAGCCGTGGTGGACGCCCTGCTGGGCTGCCTGGGCGATCACAACAAGGCCGTCCAACGCCGGGCAGCCCAACAGCTGATCCGCTTTTCCTCCCGACAACCCGCCATTATCGAACTGCTGCGCGACAGGCTGACCGACCCCCAGCCACGCATCCGCTGGACGGCCGCCTACGCCCTGGCCCAGACCCCGCTGCCCGAGCCCTGGCCTCTGGCAGCCCTGATCGAAAACCTGGGCCATCAGGAGAGCGACCTGCGCTGGGCGGCCGCCACCGCCCTGCTCCAACTCCTGGAACGTCATACCTCGGTGCTGACCAGGCTGCTGGACGTGGCCCGCAGCGGCAATCCGGTGCAACGCCGCATGGCCCTGTACTGCCTACGGGATGCCAACCAGACCGGCCCGGCAGCCCGGCAGGTCTACCTGGCGAGCCTGAGCGATCAGCAGGCCGGCGTTCGACTGGCCGGACTGTCGTGTCTCGGCCGATGTCCGCCCCATAATGCCGACACTGAAGCCGACGCCGAGGCCGCTCTGATCCGGCTCCTGGCCACCGACCCGGAGAGCGGCGTGCGGCGCGCCAGCGCGGCCAGCCTGGGCCAGCGCGGTAGCCGTTCGCCAGCGGTCGTGAACGCGCTGCACCAAGCCGCAGCCGGTCCAGACCCGAGTTTGGCCCGAGCCGCAGCCGCAGCCCTCAAGAAACTCCACCCGCCACCCGCCGAGGATCAGCCCTCCTGACCGGCTCCAGGCGGCAGAGAGAAGAACTCAGACGTGGAGGAAAAGCCCAGCCGTGAATCTGAAATCCACCTCGGGCAGTTCGACAATTTCTTGCAGTTTGGGGCGGGCGGCTGCGGCCAGGAGCCGCATCGCCGCGTCCGCGTCCGCACTCCACGCCAAGTGTCGGGCCGCCAGGCTCAGAAACTCCGCATAGCGCGCATCAGACCCGCCGCCAAACGCCCGCTGAAACTCCTCCACCTCCGCCCGTTGCAGCGGCTGAACCGTGGGCACCCGGTCCACCACCCAGCGGATACACGCCGTGTTCCACACCGCTGTCAGGCTGAACTCCCGGGCTGCGGCACGGTCGGCCTCATCAAGCCAGGGCCGTAGCGCGCTGAACCAGTGCGGGATATGGCTCAGGACGGTTTCGATCCGGCGCACATCGGCAAGATTCCGAAAGCGTCGGTACAGCACCTCACCGGGCGTTTCCAGCCCCCGAAAAAAAACCGGCATGGGTCGCCGCACCCCAGCGTAGGCCTCACGGAAAGGCGTATCCACCCAGCGCTGCCAGTCCGCCTCGCCTTTCTGTTGCAGGACCGTGTCCAGATGCTTGGCCCGCTGATACAGACCCAGCACCAGGCTCCAACCGATCTGGAAAAAGGCGTGGAGTTGGCTGTCTTGCACCAGTTGAGCGGCTCGATCAGGATCGCCCTGGGCCGCGTATTCGAGCCCGATGTTCAGCACGTCACACACCAGCTCGGCACACCGGCGAATCTCGCTCAGCTCCCCGGTATCGCACGCCTCGGCCATGACCACATGATTGGTCAAATAGGCCAACTCGATGCTCAGCCGCTCCCGAATGGCAGGATCAGCGGCCGCCAGCGCGGTGCCGAAAAAGGACTGGGCTTCTGAGACCAGCAGCACGGCGTGGTCGGGCGGAATCACCGCCTCGGTGTCGCGCGAACGCGATGGCGGGGGTCCCGTCCGCGGATAGCGCTCGGGCCGCACCGTATGGGGTGGGACGATACGGAAGAGTTCGCGCGCCTGCTCAAAGTCGGGATAGCCGCGGTCGGCCAGGCGGGCCATCCGCCAGCGCAGGGCTTCCTCTTCCAGCTGAGTCTCCAGCTCAAACAGGGTCTGCTCCAGGATGTGGGTATAAAACCGATAATCGAGCACCCGCAGCCGCTCCAGCAGCAGACCCAGAATCGGCTCCTCTTCCCCAACAAAGCGCAGCAGATACTGGTCGTCAAAGCTGAAATAGCGGCCAGGATTAAAATCGGGCTCGCGCTCGACATCCGCCTTGCGCACAACCTCACAGTGGCGCTTGACCAGCCATACCAGCAGCTCGACATCGGCCTGCAAGGCCCACTCGGCCAGCTTGCCGCTGCCGGCCTCATCCAGAAACATCAGCCAGCTCAGCAGCCGCTGGCCGTCCAGGCGGTCTTTGCGCCAGCAGTCCAGGTCCATCATGTCCCGCACCTGCTCGGGCGAGGCCAGTCCGAGCAGTCCGCCCGCGTCGGTCAGGCCGATCTCTTTGAGGGTGTAGAACAGGCTCTCGGACGACAGACTGCGGACCAGGTCCAGGCTGCGGGGCGAGGCCAGAATACGTTCCTGGCGGGTCTTGGCCGGCAGGCCGCTGAGTTGGTCCGGGTGCAGGGCGGCAGGTTTGGCAGGAGCGGTCATAGGCGGGGGCGAGGCGGGCGTCAGCCCGCTTTGGAAAAGGCAAGCGTGAGGTCTCTATTGATCTGTGTTGTTATCACGATTGCCTTTTGTATAGCGGTCGATAAACTCCAGCGCCTGATCCCAACCCAGCAGACCGTTGACCACCTCGTTAAACGGCAGCATCTCGTGCCACATGCCCTGGGTCGTGCCGGTCTGTTTGAGCGCGCCGTACACCTTTTTCATCTGATAGGCGGCCGCCAACACCCCGGTCACTGGATAGATCGCGATCCGAAAGCCCATATCGGCCAGATCGGGCGCCGGCAGAAAGGGCGTTTTGCCGCCCTCGACCAGATTGATCAGGAGCGGAATGTCAGAAAAACGACGGCAGGCCGCCTCCATCTGCTTGACCGACTCGAAGGCCTCAAAAAACAGGCAGTCCGCCCCGGCTTCGAGATACGCCTCGGCCCGGGCCAGGGCATCGTCAAAGCCGTTGACCGCAATGGCGTCAATGCGGGCGATAATCACGGTGTCGTCATGGCTGCGGTTTTCGACCGCGACCCGGATTTTTGCCGCGTGATCCTCGGCCGAGACCAACACCTTGCCGCCCAGATGCCCACACCGACGGGGCAGATCCTGATCCTCGATATGCAGCCCGGCGACGCCGATCCGCTCGTACTCCTGAACCATGCGCACGACGTTGAGCAGTGTGCCGAAGCCGGCCTCGGCGTCGGCGACCACCGGGACGCTCACCGCCCGGCATACTCCTTCGAGTTGCATGACCATCTCGGTCAGGGTCCGCATCCCAAAGTCGGGATAGCCGAGCGCGCCGGCCGACACGCCGCCGGAATAATACACCAGGGGAAAACCGGCCTCTTCGACCAGCCGCGCCGAGATCACATCATAGGCGCCGGCGGCCATGAAGAGCCGGTCTTGGGCTAACAGCGCACGTAGCGATTGAGCCTGAACCATGTGATTTCGTACTCCTTACGGTCGGGTGTTATAGACCCCGCAGTCTACAGCCTGCGGATGCATCGCGCCAGCACGAACCGACGATCTCAGCGATTGAAGAACACCGGCTCGCGCTTTTCACGAAAAGCGGCCACCGCCTCACGCATATCCTCTCCCGTCGTGCAGGCCAAGCCCAGATGCGCGTCGGCATAGGTGATATCACCGGCCTTATTGGTCGTCAGCGCCTTGAAAAACTCCTTTGTCCGACGCAGGGCCATGGGCGGTTTGTTGAGGAGTTTGGCGGCAAACGCCCGGACCGCGTCGCTCAGCTGTTCCGGTGGCACGACCTGGTTGACCAGGCCGACCTCCAGGGCTTCCTCGGCGGTGAGTTCGTCACAGGTCATGATGAGTTCCTTGGCCTTGGCCATGCCGATGAGGTTGATCATGCGGGTGATCGAGCCCCACATATACGGCACGCCGAGTCGCACCTCGGGCAGCCACATACGGGAGCCGCTGGCCGCAATCCGAAAGTCGCTGGCCATGGCCAGCGACACGCCGCCGCCGACCGCAAAGCCGTTGACCGCCGCAATGCTGATCTGGTCCAGGCGTTCCCACTCGTCCATGGCCCGCCAGCCGAGTTTGGCCAGGCGGAGCTTGGCGGTGTCGCTCAGCTGGGCCTGGACCGCAGCCTGGGAGCCGGCCGACAGGGCGTCCATATCGGCTCCCACGCTGAACGACCGACCGTGGCCGGTCAGGATGACCACCCGCGCGTCTTCGTCCTCCTGCAGTTCGTAGGCAATCGCCACAAACTCGCGCAAGACTTTCTCGTTGATCGGGTTCAGCTTCTGGGGACGGTTGAAACCAACCGTAACGATCGGTCCCGAGCGTTCGAGGGTAAAGGTTTCGTATGCCATGTGTACGTCCTCCTCGGACTCCGGCCTGCCGGATGCCTCGCGGGCTGGCGGTCGGGATGACCGCCGCTATTGGGCGGTATAACCGCCATCAATCACCAGCTCGGTCCCCGTCACAAACGAGGATTCGTCGCTGGCCAGATACACCACACCATAGGCAATGTCGGTGACGGTCGCCAACCGGCCCAGCGGATGAATCTGCGTCGACGCCTGGCGCGCTTCGGGATCGAGCACGTCGAGCATGGCGGTATCGACCCCGCCCGGATGAATCGAATTGACCCGGATATTATCCTTGGCACACTCCAGTGCGGTGGTTTTAGTCAGCAGCCGAACCGCCCCCTTGGTCCCGTGGTAGGCGGTGGCCATGCCGGAGCCGATCAGGCCGGCGATTGAGGAGATATTGATGATCGAGCCGCCCCCGGACCGGCGCATGGCCGGAACGGCGTACTTCATGCCCAGAAACACCCCGGTCTGATTGATGGCAATGACCCGATTCCACAGCTCCAGGTCGGTTTCTTCCAGTTTTTCGATCGGAAAAATCCCGGCGTTATTGACCAGAATATCCAGTCGGCCATAGGTAGACAGCGCCGTCTCGACCGCCGCCTGCCAGTCCTCCTCGCGGGTGACATCGAGCCGCACCCCGGTCGCCCGGTCGCCCAGCGCGTCCACCACCCGGCCCTGCTCTTCGAGCAGGATATCGCCGAGCACGACGCTTGCCCCTTCGGCCACAAACATGCGTGCCTCGGCCTCTCCCTGTCCGCGCGCCGCCCCGGAAATCAGACCAACTTTTCCTGCGAGTCTTCCAGCCATGGATCGTGCTCCTTTCATCGGACGGCCACGGGGGCTGCCCCTCCGGCAACGAACCATAGCAAACAAGCCGCAGGGCGTAAAATAGGACGCGCCGCCCCACGTCCGTCCCCGAGCCCGGCGTCGGCTGCTCAATACCTCAGCAGTACGAGGCAATAGCTCCGTGGGTTTTGGTATCTTGATTGCCAGTGTGGGTGTTCCGTTTGCCGTCTCCCGCCTCTGCTTCTTGACACCCCGCCGACAAGGCACCACACTGTCGTACATGAGCAAGACTGAGGTGTATAGCTGGCGGGTGGACACCGATTTGAAAAGTGCGCTCGAACACGCCGCGCGCACCCAGAAGACCAGCGTTGCCCGATTGCTCGACCAGATTGTGCGCAGCTGGCTGCACGAATCGCCTTCGCTCAACGGGGAGGACGAGCAGCAGCAACGTTTACACTCCGCAGCTCAACAGTGTTTCGGAACGCTGAGCGGTGGAGATCCCGACCTGGCAACACTGGCCAAAGCGCGGGTTCGTCGAAAGATTCGAGAGCGACATGCGCGCCCACGGTCTGATTGATACCGGAGCGATGCTCGCCATTCTGAATGGCAAGGATCGCTGGCACGCGCGGTGTGTTGCGGCCTTCGATGCGCTTCGCCTGCCCCTGGCCACGACAGCGGCCGTCCTCACCGAACTCTTCCACCTTCTGAGCGATCATCCACATGATATCGAAGCGGCGTGGCGGTTCGTCCGCTCGGGGGCCATTCTTGTTTTGCCGATAACCGACGCCGACCTGCCGGCCTTGGATCGGCTCATGAACCAGTACCGCGACCATCCCATGGACTTTGCTGACGCAACGCTGGTGCATCTTGCTCAGCGAGAGTCGCTGTCCACGATCTGCACTATCGACCACAATGATTTCGAGACCTACCGTATTGCCGGGAGACGGAAATTCCGCGTTGTCCCGCCACGTTGATAGTCCGTGGATGAACCCGTCTGAACGAACGTCTGCAAGTCCTGCCCCTTGGTCAAAAATTTTCTACTGTCTTTCCTGCCTATCTCCGAGAGCCGAGGCGACGCTTGTCTCGTTCCTCTCCAGCGTGTGTAAGGCTGCGGCCGGCAGGACGGCCAGATCGTCATAGTCGGCCTGGGCGCTGCTCTGGGTGACATCCGAATCGGTCAGAATCGCCACCCCCTGGACCTCGCCCGGGGCAAAGCCGAACAGTTTCTTATAGTCCTCATAGAAGTTCACCGTTTCCTGACGCCAGGCCGGACTGTCCGGCGGCCCGCTCTGGAGCACGACGACTTTGCCCCGCCAGTAATTGGGGCTGGTGAAGGTGCTGCCGACCGGCAGGGTCGTACTCCAGACGTATTTGATGGCCCGAGGCATAATCCGGCTGTCAAACACCACGTACACCGCTGCGGCCGAGTCATTGGTCGGTTTGGCGCGCTCGTCCCCACCGGCCGGCAGCCGGGCGACCCGCCAGCGCCAGCGCAGCACCGGGTACTGCTCGGGGCCGAACTTTTTGGTCAGCCCGATCTGAATGTCTTGCCGCTCGGCCGAGGCGCGCAAAAAGCGGTTGCCCGCCTCCTCTTCGGCAACCCGATAAATTGTTCGCGCCTCAGCCTCATCCCCCCGCACTTCCCAGCGACCCGGAAACGTCCCGACCGCATACTGCTCAAACGTCTCCTCCAGCACCGGCTGCTGGGCTGGCGGCCGGTCATCCGCACGCGCAACACCGCCCAACACCATACAGCCCAAGACCATCATCAACACCCGTCGCAGCATTCGGTCGCCTGTCCACTCCACGCAAAGATTTTTGTGGCCGGCCATTCTGGCACGGATGGCACACGGACGCGAGGCCGCATGGACAAGACCCGAGCGACAGGGAACAATGTGGCCGGCCTTGAGAGGAGCGGCATGGCACGAGAGTGGAACG
>WTHE01000246.1 GCA_011523315.1 Candidatus Binatota bacterium | reverse complement strand
CCGGCATTGTGGCCGTTCACTACCCAGATTCCGGGCGGGCAGACTAGAGCAATTCACCATGATGTGTAGCCGTGTAGGTCGGGTTAGCCGTAGGCGTAACCCGACATTCCGTCCTTGTCGGATTACGCTCCGCTAATCCGACCTACCACAGCCTATCGGGAAACGCACTAGTCGCTGTAAGCGGTCTTCAGGTGCAGCACAGGTCCGGCTCATCGGCCGCGTGGCCGTGCCGCTCGGCCCGGAGTTGACGCATGCCGTCGAACATCCGCTCAAAGTCGAGCGGCTGCTCAAGCTCGTGGCGGAATTCCTGGTACAGCCGCATGATGTTGGGCAGAATGCGCTCGGGCTCGCGCCAGCTGGCATACACCCCCAGCTTCACGTCCCGCGCGGCCTGCTCTTCGGTCATGCCCAGCCTGAAGCGCTTCTTGGCCTCGCGGCGCACCAGCGCCAGGTAGGCGCGCATCTCGCGCAGTTCCTTTTTGCCGCCGATCGGTCCGTGGCCGGGCACGATGGTCTCCACGTCCAGCTTGAGCAGCCGGTCGGCGACCTTGATCCAGTTGCCGACGTGGCCCTGAAAGGCCAGCGGAGTGACGTAGTAAAAGGCCAGGTCGCCGGCGAACAGCAGCTTATCCTGGGGCAGGTAGACAAAGGCGTCGCCAAAGGTGTGGGCCGGTCCGAGGTGGCGTAGCTCGATCTCGCGCCCGGACTGATGAAAGACCAGCCGATCCTCGAAGGTGAGCGTGGGCGGTTTGGGCCTGAGCCGGGGAAACTCTTTGGCAAAACGCGGGATACGTTGCTGATAGGCTTCGACCGCAATGCCGCTGCGGACCATCTCGTCCCGACACGCGGTATGGCTCACGACCTCGGCCCCGCGGAACAGGAAGTTGCCGCCGCTGTGGTCGATATGATGGTGGGTGTTCACCAGGCGTGAGACCGGCCGTTTGCTGAGCTTTTGAATTGCGGTCAGAAAGCGCTTGGTCATGGACGGCACCATCAGGGCGTCGACCGCCATGTTGCCACCGCGGTCGAGCAGCAGCCCAGCGTTGCTGACCCCCAGTTCGCCGAAGGCCTGAATATAGGCGTAGACCTTGGGGGCGACCTCCTCGATGCCGGTCTTCCAACCCGCCGGCGTAATGAAGTTGGTCTGGGTAATGCTCATGTCGCCATCCTTGTGTCGCGCCTCGGGCGGGGGGACGCGGCCGGGCTCACAGATTGAACAGCCGGGCTGCGTTGCGGTTGAAGATGTTCCGCTTCAGGTCCTCGGAGATGTCGGTTCGCTCGCGTAAGACCTTGACCGAGTCGGGACAGATGCAGTCCCAGTGCGAGTAGTCGGAGGCGTAGATCAGCCGCTCTTCGCCGATCATCTGGGCGACATACGGGATCGTCGTCTCCTCCGGCTCAACCGCGTAGAAACAGTTCTCGCTCTTCAGCCAGTCGAGCGGGTCGCGGCGCTGCCACGGGGTCTGGTGCGGCAACAGCTCGTAGTGCTCGTGCAGCCGGTCCATCAGCCACGGCACCCAGCCGGCCCCAGCCTCCATGAAGGCGACCTTGAGTTTGGGAAAGCGCTCCAGAATCCCGCCGGCCACGAACGAGGCTGCGGCCAGCATGGAGTCGAGCGGATAAAAGGCGTGTTTGAAGACGTAGCGGTCAAAGCGGTCGATCCCGGCCGAGTTGGTCGAGATGATGTGGACACAGATCGGCACGTCCAGCCCCTGGGCTTCCTGCCAGATCGGATCAAACGTCTCTTCGTGCAGCAGCCGACCGCCAAAATTGGTCAGCACCTGCACGCCGATCATGCCCAGCTGCTCAATCGCCCGCCGGATCTCTTTGCGGGCCGCCTGGGGGTCCTGCATGGGGATCATGGCGATGCCCTTGAGCCGCTCGGGATACGGCCGACAGTATTCGGCCAGCCAGTCGTTGTAGGCGCTCGACACCGCTGCGGCCAGCCCGCCATCCTCGATAGACGCGGCCGCTCCCAGCCCGACAAAGGTGCCGAACAGGGCGGCGATATCAATGCCCTCGTGGTCCATGTCGGGCATGCGTTTATGCGGGTCCTGCATGCCTTCCCGATCCCAGCCCCACTGGTGGGCCGGCTTCTTGGGCTCGGGCCACATGCCGAGCTGGCCGTAAAAATCGCGCCGGCTCGGCCACAGCTTGCCCTCCACCACCATATGCCGTCTGCCGTCCGGGTAGCTCACCCAGCACGGGGCGTCGCGGCGGTACTTGTCGGGCAGCCGCTCGGCCCAGTTGACCGCTTTCTCGTCAACGTGGCCGTCGGCGTCAATCACCGGATAGTCGAGTTTCATATGCACACTCCGTTTGCTCAGCTGATTCCTGGAACGGACCCGGTCTCATCGATCCACTCCGGCACCAGACGATGTTCAATCCGCAGGCTGTCCTGGCCGTCGCTGGCCGTCTCGACCGGCAGCGTCCAGCGCAGCGACTTGACCAGACACACGCCGTCCTGGCCCTCCTTGCAGTAGACC
>WTHE01000563.1 GCA_011523315.1 Candidatus Binatota bacterium | reverse complement strand
CGTCATAGGCGGCGCCGAGCCTGATGGGTTCGATGAGGTAGGTGTCGAGCGCCTCAATCACTTCGTCGCTGGTTAGATTGAACTCCTGTTTGCCCTCGTCCCACCAGTGTCCACCAAGATCGAGCACAAGGTTGAGTATGCGGAAGCCGAGGTAAGCGATGTCACTCGACCATCCCCAGCGGGTAACGTTGCCGCTGGCGTCCGTCTGGGTCAGCTTTTGGGCCACGTCCCAGAGATGTGTGTAGGAGTCGAAGCCGCCGTGCGAGGATGGGCGGGGAATACCTGCCTCGTCGAAGTAGTCCTCGCGGTAGGCGAAGAAGTGGCCGGTTGACAGGTCAGTCCAGAGAGGAACGCCCTTGATGGAGCCGTCAACCCAGGTATGGGCCTGCATGTCCATGGGGCTGAGGTCGTCGGGTGACCAGTCCGCAGCCTCGACATAGGGGTTGAGGGTAAGGACGGTGCTTTCGGAGAACATCGTGAAAAACTTGGTGCTGTGGTCGTGGTAGACGTCGGGGGGCTCGCCGGCAGCAAGTGCCGGTAGCACGGTGTCCAAAAGGGGCCAGTTGACCAGGTCGAGAACAACCCTATTGCCGGTTCTCTCCTCGTGCTCTGCGGCCAGGATCTCCATGGCCTCGGGCCAACCGACACCTCCAAGTGTGGTCAGTTTCAGTTCCAGGGCTTCCATGGCGGGGGCTTCCGCGCCCTCGGATGCTGCCTCGTCGCCGGGCATAGGAGCAGCCGCGGGAACGCAGGCGGCTGCCAAAGCGCCGCCTCCCGCCGCCATCGCAATTGTGAGGAATTGACGTCTGCTGACATTGGTGCTGGACATTTTGAATCCTTTCTATATCCCCTACAGTGGGAGCCAGGGACATACAGAATGTTTGACTGCACGCCTCGTAAGAAGGAAAAGCGTCCTCGACCAAGCTCAGATTCCTGACGACGTCGGGTCCAGAGCATCACCCCCTTTTTGTCAACTCAACAGGCGAACCGCCCTGTCCGATCAGCCGCCTTCGAAGCCGGGCGTTTCCAGGATGCCAAGCTCGTCCATACGACGGACCCATCTCTGGTGTCGTGGATTGTCCAGCGAGCGCCAGTATTTGGGGTAGACGGCATGTCCGCCATACCATCTCTGCGAGTGCCTGTGATGGATGCCTGAAAAATTTGCTTGGATTCCCTTGAGCGCGGCGGGAACTTGCGGGTCTTCATAGTAGACGGCGCCAAACATGCGGCGGTGATCGCTCCCGCCAAAGGCCGCGTGCCAGATCCAATAGTTGAATGCGAGAACATCACCCGGCTGGGAACTGAAAGCGAAGGCCGGTAACTCATCGGGCATCACACCGAAGACGGACTGCGTGTCTCTCTGTATCTGACTGTGAAAGGGTTCGCGATGGGAGCCAGGGATAACGCGCAGCGCGCCGGTCTGCGCGTCGAGTGGTTCGAGGTATGAGATGAATCTCACGCCTGCGTAATCGAAACTGGGATTGTCGACATGCCAGCCGGTATCGCCCACGAAATAGTTGGCGTCGGTGGCGACGGGGATGACCGGCCTGTCGAGCAACTGCTCGGCGGCGTCGGCAAGGCGCGGGTCGTCGATCAAGGAGGTGATGAAGGGGGTGTTGGCGTCCATGAGGGAGTCGCCGTGCCTTTTTTTGCGGTCGTGCTCGGTGTTGTCGGGCAGAAAGGCGTCGAGACCGGTGTCCACTTCACGGCTGATGACGCGCACCTCTTCGGGCGAAAAGAGCTGCCGGAAGACCAGGAAGCCGAATACATTGAAATGGCTCAACTGCTGTTGGGTAAGTGCCATTCTGCCGGCCCCCTTGTTAAAGAGAATATATGATATATATAGGGTATTGAATTATAGAAGAGTTTTCGAAATACCGCAAGGGAGGCTCAACAAGCCTAGGGGGATTGCGAAGAAGGAATTGCGCGCTGCGATCTGTCTATCGCCGCACGCGTTCCGCCAAGACCAGTAGCGCGAACAGCGGCAGCGTCGTCATACGGCGCCAGCGCCAGGGCTGGCGGACAAGCCGGAAGAGCCACTCGAGGCCGAGCCCCTGCATCCAAAGCGGAGCGCGCGGGGTGACGCCGGCGACGAAATCGAAGGCGCCGCCCACGCCCATCGCCACCGCGACCGGCAACTCGTCCCTGTGTTGGTGAATCCAGATGTCCTGGCGCGGATGCCCGTAGGCGACGAAGAGAAGGTCGGCACGCGCGGCGGCCAGACGTTGACGGATCTGCGCCCAGTCGCCTTCAGCGGGCGAACCCGCGAATGTCCCGGAAACGTGCAGACTGGGCCAGGGCCGCGTCGGCGGCGCGGCCGCCGGCCCGGCGGCCGCGGCGGACGCGGGCGGGAGGCCGTCCAGCCCACCCTGCACCGCGGCCCGCTCGCTCAGGCGCTAAATTGGGCCGCAACCCGTGACGTGCTCTTGCAGGCGTACCGCCGCGTGGCGCGCGGCCAACAACCCGCGGATCCCGCGCCGGGTCCGG
>WTHE01000116.1 GCA_011523315.1 Candidatus Binatota bacterium | reverse complement strand
TGCCCATCCTCGTTTGTGAACCGGTACACAATCGCGTCCCCCTCCTGGGGCGGAGAGACGCTCGTTTTCTCAAACCCGTATTTGGCAAACGACGCGGTTCCCCGAGCCGGGTTCTGAATATTGTCGTTGAAGCCGGCAAACTGTCCCCCGGACCGTAAGATATCGGCGGCGACCTGACAAAAGCGGAAGAGTTGTTCTCTGGTCTGGGCATAATTCAGCAGATACATGGCCACGACAATATCGGCGGCCTGAGCCATGCGCAGTGTCGCCACGTCCCGATGCACATATTTGCAGCCCAGAGGCTGGCGCCGTTCCTGTTCTTCGGCCAGCCGGACCATTTCTCCGGCAATGTCTACCCCGGTGACCTGCGCAGCCCCGGCCCGCTTGATTTTCCGGGTGTAGAACCCCTCACCGCAGGCCAAGTCCACCACCTCTTTGCCCCGAATATCTCCCAATATCTCAAACAGCGTGTACTCTTCCACATACTTCCGAAACGACAGCCGCTTGGAGTCTTGATAGGCCGCAGCAATGGTGTCGTATTCCTGCCTGGCTTGGGTCACGGGCAACGGCTCCCTGTCTGGAAACGATCAGGCCTCGGGTGGGCGCCGGTCAAAGCCCAGCACCTGCTCACACCACCCGCCAACGCCGAGCAGCCTGTCCTCGGCAAATGCACCCGCCATCAGCTGAATGCCGAAGGGCAGGCCCGCAGGACTCAGCCCCGAGGGCAGACCCAGGCTGGGCAGGCCGCTGAAGCTGGCCGGGCCGTTGAAAGCCGGATCACCGGTCGAGTCCAGGCCGTGGGGAGCCGGAGCCGGGGTCGAGGGGGCGAGCACGGCATCGACCGTTTGGCACACGGCGTTCAGGTCGTGGCGAAAGCGCTGCTGGTGGCGGCGGGTTTCGGCGTAGTCCACAGCCGAGAGAGCCCGGCCTTTTTCGATGATGTCCCGCATCTGGGGGCTGTAGCGAGCCTTGTGCTCGGCATAGACCTCGCGGTGGGCGGCTGCGGCCTCGGCGTACAGCATCTGAAAAGCCGCCTCGGGCGCGCCGGTGAAGCTGGCCGGCATCGACACTTCCACGATCTGGGCGCCAGCTTGGGCCAGCCGTTGCGCTACGTCTTCGAGGTGGCGGCGGGTTTCGGGCTCGGCCCGTTCAAGAAAAAACTCGCGGATAATGCCCAGCCGTGGCGCTTGGGGAGCGGTCAGGGCCTGGCTGTAGTCCGGCACCGCAGCGCTGGAACACGCCGGGTCGTGCGGGTCATCGCCGGCCAGGGTCTGGAGCAGAACGGCCGCGTCGGCCACGCTGCGGCTGAAAATCCCGACGTGGTCGAGACTCCAGGCGACCGGATGCACCCCGTAGGCACTGATCCGGCCATAGCTCGGCTTGAGACCCACACAGCCACAGTAGGCGGCCGGCCGGATCGTCGAACCATAGGTCTGCGAGCCGAGCGCTCCGGGACACATGTCGGCGGCAACCGCAGCGGCCGACCCGCTGCTTGAGCCGCCGGGGGTATGCTCCGGGTTCCACGGGTTGCGTGTCGGCGCCGGGGTCAGCACGGCAAACTCGGTGGTGTGAGCCTTGCCCAGCATGATCGCCCCGGCCTCCTTCAGCCGCCTAACGCTGGTGGCGTCATAGTCGGGCACGAAGTCGGCATAGATCGGTGAGCCCATGGTCGTCTTGACCCCGGCGGTAAAGAAAATGTCTTTCAGGCCGATTGGAATGCCGTGCAACGGCCCCCGGTAGTGGCCCTGCCGGATGGCGGTGCGGCAGGCCTCGGCCGCAGCCAGAGCCGCTTCGGCGTCGAGCGTGACCCAGGCCTGCAGCTGCGGCTCCAGCCGCTCAATACGCTCAAGACACGAGCGGACCAGTTCGACCGGTGAGAGCCGGCCGGTCCGCATCTGCTCCGCAGCGGCAACAATCGACAGGGCGTAGGGCTCAGGCATGGCTCACTCTTCCACCAGCTCGTCGAGCTGAACCAGAATGCCGTCCGGGTCGCACAGGAAGGCGCTGTGAAAAACGCCGTCGGCTGTCTTGGCCTTGCTGGGCGCCACCACGAACTCGGCGCCCTTGGCTTTGAGTTCCTCATACACGCCGGGCAGGTCTTCGACCCAAAACGCAAAATGGTGGACACCGATCTGGTCGAGCTTGATCGGCTCGCCGCTGACCGGCTTGTCGGAGTGCTCCGACAGGACCAGAAACGCCTCGCCTTTGCCGCGTTTCCAGTACAGGGTGGCCACCCGGCGCTGGTCGTGGGGGTCTTTGTACAGAGCCGGCAGCACCGTGCCCTGGGTAGGCTGAATTTCGTCCCGCATGACCTCAAAACCCAGCAGATCGCGGTAAAAAGCCAAGGATTTGTCCATGTCGCGAACGCCGACCGCAATGTGTGAAACACCTGTGGTTTTCATACGTCTTCCCTCCTGCCCTCTTGTCGGCCACTTGCCGGCTAAAGTCAAGCGACGCCAGGCTTTACAAGTCGCCCAGAGGCTGGAAC
>WTHE01000609.1 GCA_011523315.1 Candidatus Binatota bacterium | reverse complement strand
GCGCCCATGTTCCAGAACGCCGATATCGGGATTGTCGGGGATTACGCCGAGGTGGTGCCGCTGCTGACCGCCGCGCTCAAACAGGCCCGGCCAAAGACCTGAGCCCATGCTGCATAGCCGTCCGGCCTCCGGCTTCTCGCTGATCGAGGTCCTTGTTGCCGTCCTGCTCTTCTCGCTGCTGGCCCTGAGTATTGGGGCCAGCATCACCAACCTGCTGCGGGTAGACACCAGCAGCGAACGCCTCAACCGGGCAACCGTCCTGGCCCAGAACAAACTCGAGGAGCTGAGCGCGGGATTTGGCGCCCGCAGCGGGAGCGATACGCCCCAGCCCGGTTTCAGCCGAACCTGGAGCACCACGCCCAACCAGCCCCCCGGCAGTACGGCGCGGGCCGAGGTCCACGTGTCGTGGCAGGATCCCCACGACCGCACAATTTCGCTGGCGACCCTGTTCAATGAATAAGCAATCCGGTGCCACCCTGGTGGAGTTGCTCGTCGCCCTGAGCGCGGCCGGGATTTTCAGCCTCGGCCTGTTCGGGTTTCTGTTTGTGCATCGGACCCACCTGGCGGCCGGAGAACTCAGAATCAGCCTGCGCGAAGACGCTCGGCTGGCGCTCGATTTCATCGTCCGTGAGCTGCGCCAAGCCGGGGCGCGGCCGGTCGATGGCGCGTGCAGCGGCTTTCAGCGCCTGACGGCCGCCGAAGCGCAGCGGGTGGTCATGCAGTACGACTTTCGGGGCGACCGTACCGGCCGGCCACCCGACGGCTGTCCGGACGATCCCAGCGAGCGGGTGGTGTATCAGTACGACCCGGACCGCCAGGCCATCCTGCGCGCGACGGGCCGGCGCGGACGCCCGCAGCCCTTCATCACCAATGTTCCGCCAGGCGGATTTGTGCTGCGCTACTACGACCGCACCAGGACTGAACTCATCCCCAGCCTCGACGCGGCGGACCGGGCTCGTGTCCACGAGGTAGAGCTGACCGTCCAGACCAGCCATCCTCACCCTGACCGATCAGTCACCCGGCCCATCAGCCTCCAGCTACGCGCCGTGATCCACCTGCCCAATCCCCCCTCGTGATTCGCATGTGGTGCCAGCCCCCGACATCCAGCGGCCGGGCGCAGTCTGCGGCCTGGATCGCGCAGCAACGCGGCTTTATCCTCATCTCGACCCTGCTCCTCATGAGCCTGCTCATTCCGCTCAGCCTGAGCGCTCTTACCCGGCTCCAGACCGACCTGCATATTTCGCGCAACCTGCTGTCCAGCCTCCAGGCCGTGTGGATCGCTCGGGCCGGCCTTGCGGTCGGCAAAGACTGGCTCGAAAACAGCGGGCCGCAGACCGCTTTCCCGGTGAGCCTGGGTCCCCAGCCGTTTGCCGATGGCAGCTACAGCGTCAGCATAGACAGGCTGGATGGGGGCAGATACCGGGTGTCGGCCCTCGGCCAGGGCGCGGATGCGGCTCGGCGGCGCATCGAAGAGATTGTCCACATTCCCGATTTTACCCCGGCCGGCGTTGTCACCAGCGACGGGGACGGACTCCACCCGGATTTTGACGACAACAGCGGCGGAACCGGCCGGCGTATTCCAGACTTCAGCATTGACGGCAGAAATCACGCCGCCAGCGGTGGGCTATCGGCCAGCTGCCCGGCCGTCTCCCCCTTTGCCACGGCGCGGTCAAGCGCCCACAGCGACCTGTCGGCCGCTCTCAGCAACCTGAAGCGTGGCATTGTCGAGCGGGCCAACAGCTTCTGCCAGGCCGACGGCGGCAGCGCATGTACGCCGGGCTTGTTCTGGGTGCGCGGTGCGGACAGCCTGCCCCGCTTCCGCAGCGACGCCTGCGAGGCTGGGGAGCCGGACTGCTTTCTCAACCTCAACCTCTCGGCCCCAGCCCTGCGGGCCACCGGCCTGCCGCCCGCACTCCACACCCCGTCCCCGCCCGCTGACCACGGCCCCTTTGCTCCCGGACCAGCTCCGCTGGTCCAGCCGCTCAGTCCGCCTCAGCGCAGTCGCACGCGCCAGGCGCTGCTCGATATTGTGGACCGTCTGCCCGACCTGCCAGCCGACAAGCTGCTCTTCCTGCGCTCATCGCTGCTGGCCGGAACGCACACCTACGGAACGCCCGAGGCGCCCAAGGTCACCTGGATCGAAGACGGCGGGGGACCGCTCGACCTGGACGGCGGAGCCGTCGTCCGAGGCGCTGGTTTGCTTCTCATTTCGCGCGTTGTCCGGCTCGGGCGGGCCAGCCTCAACTGGCGTGGGCTCGTCCTGATTGTTGACGGCGGAGACTTGCGGGTGACTGACGCCGGGGCCTGCGGCCACATCCTGGGCGCGGTTGTGATTCGGGACAACGCTGTCCCAAACCAGAAGTTTGATCTGGACCGAGTCCGAGCCGGTCCGCGCTGCCGCCCGCTGACGGTCAGCTACAGTTGTGACGCGGTCCACCGCGCGCTGAATCTGTTCATGCGTACCGTCGCGTTTCGAGAGGGGCTCGATGAGT
>WTHE01000339.1 GCA_011523315.1 Candidatus Binatota bacterium | reverse complement strand
GCTGCGGCTCGTGCGGTTCGGGGCAGCCCGGCGGGGGCTCTCCGCGGCCCGAACCGCGTCCCCCGACGTGCGCCCGAAGCCATACTAGCGTCGGACCGTGGGCAGCGGCGGCGGGACACAGGACGGCAATAGCCGCACATAGGACAGATCCCAGTCCGGGGTCATGTGGTGCAGGCAGGTCAGAAAGCCGTGGTCCAGCCCGGCCTCGCCGATGCGGGTCAGGTCAAAGCCGTGTTGCAGGCCGTCGTGCAGAATCGCTTCGGCCAGCTCGGGCAGGCAGTTGACGGTGATGCTGCCGCACGGCACGCCGAGCCAGTTTTCTGACGGACCGCGACAGGTTTCGGCCGCGACCACGCCAAAGGACGGGTAGTGACGCGGGCTGAGGGCGTTGAAGTGTTCGTCCGAGACGACGACCACGGTGTCGGCGCCCGAGTCCTGGAGCGTCTGACGCAGGGCGCTGAAGCCGCGTTCAAACTTCTCCCACATCGGGGCTTCGACCCGGGCCGGGCCGGCCATCAACAAGGGATTATGGACGGAGCCCATAGCCGCAACAATCTGTGCCATTGTGTCCTCCGTGGGTTAGTGGGCGGCCGGGCTCTTGTAGCCCGTCGCCTGCTGGACCTGCTGCACGTACTGGCCGAGGTCGAGGTGGATGGTGAAGGCGTACTGGGCCAGGATATAGGGGTGGACGCCCCGCACGTACAGCCAGCCCATGTCTTGGGCTTTGAGTTTGTCCCGCTCTTCGTCGTTGAGTCCATACTCGGCCGAGACGGCGTCTGGATCGTGATTGTAGCGGGTCAGGGCTTCTTCCGAACGGAACAGATCCGACAGCATGATATTCAAGCTCTGTGCGCTCATAGTCCCTCCTTTCAGCCTGCATTCTGGTATAGTCAGGACCGGCGTGTCAATCAAGGAGTATGTGTCCGCTACCGAACGCTTTCGGCTGAATCCGGCCGACTGTGCGCTGCGGTCCAAAGCGGCCGCCATCGGTCCCAAGATTCAGGCCACCTTTGCTCGGGTGCTCGGGCCTACCAGAGTGGGGTCACGATTGTGTTTGGCACCGATAGCGGGGTATCGCAGCACGGTCAGAACGCCAAAGAGTTTGCCGACGTGGTTGCGGTGCCGGACGATCCCGGCCGAGATATCAGCAGCTTGCAGCGTGTCAGTTTTGTGATGAAGGACGGGGTGGTGTATAAACGGCCGTGAGCCGCGTTCAGCCGAGCAACACCATCCCGATGCCGACCAGGACGATGCACACCCCGGGCAGCTGGCCCAGCACCTCGCGTTCTCGCCACACCAGCAGGGCCAGGATCAGGGCCAGGACGGCCTCGATCTGGCCAACGGCCTTTGAATAGGCGACCAGCGTCAGGGCGTAGGCCCAGAACCAGCACAGGCTGCCGCTGAAGGACACCACGCCGATCATGGCCATGCGCCGCCAGTGGCTCGGCACGAGCCGGAATTCCTGCGGGCGGGTCAGGACCAGGACCACGGTCAGGATCACGACCTCCATCCAGGTGGTGTGAAACAGGGTGTGAACGGCCGGGGTGAAACGCTCGCTGCCCACGCTTGGGTTGGCCAGCACAAACTGGGCGCTGGCACTCTTGAGCATGAAGCTGGCCAGGACCAGCAGGACGGCGCACAGCAGGGCCAGCAGTGACCCGCTGCTCAGGTGGAAGGCCCGTCGCCAGCCCTGGGGGCCGCTCTGGCGGCCGAGGTTCATCAGCACGACCCCGGCTCCGCACAGCACGACCCCGACCCAACCCAGCGAACTCGGAGCTTCGGCAAAAAAGAGCACCCCGACTAGCGCGGTGAACACCACTTCGAGTTTGTGCAGGACGATCGTCTCGGCAAAATTGGCGTGCCTGAAGGCCGACACCAGGGCGATATTGCCCAGCAGCTGGGCCACTGCGGTGGCCGCGCAGTAGGCAAAAAAGGGCGGGGACAGCCGGGGCACGCCGACCCACACCAGCAGGCCGAGCATCAGCAGGGTCGAGAGCGGAAGATTAAAGGCAAAGCGCGACCAGCTGTTCAGCGTCGGCGAGATCTGGCCGACGAGGCTTTTTGACAGGGCGTTACGGGCGGTTTGCAGGCAGCCGCCGGCCAGACTGAGTTCGATCCAGGTCACGGTCGGGTGTGTCAGATGTGGATGGGGAAGCCCGGCTCAGGTGTGGCGCGCCGTGGTCAGGGGGGTAAAAAACTCCTGGACCTGTTCGATCACAAAATCCGGCCGCTCCTCGGCTACAAAATGGCCGCAGCGCTCCACCACGCCGCCTTCGAGCTGTTCGGCCACCCGTTGCCAGACCGGCAGGGGATCGCCCATGAAGCGCGCACCACCCCAGGCGCGGACGGGCATACTGAGCTTGCGGGTACAGGTGCTGAGGTTATCGACATCTTCTTCGAGCGCCGCCCGGTAATAGTGAAAGCCCGCCCGCAGCGCACCGGGCTGGGAGTAGGCGCGCACGTATTCGGCCATGTCTTCGGCGCTGAACACGCTCGGGT
>WTHE01000387.1 GCA_011523315.1 Candidatus Binatota bacterium | reverse complement strand
AGGATCCAGCGTCGGCTGGCGCGTGGCCCAGGCCGCCCGGGCCGCTTTGACCGCCGGCCGGTCCTGCTCCTCCGCATGACCGGTCTTTTTTTATATGTGAGCCCCTGCCGCTGATAGAAGCCCCACAGCGTCCCGATGGCGGCGCGCACCCCCCGCTCCTGGGCGAGGCGGCGCTGGATCTCGGCCAGGGTCAGATCGACCTGGGCGGCTACCAGCCCCAGCAGATACGGCGCGTGGGCATCCAGCTTGGACCCCGGCGGATGCCCGGGCTTGCGCGCTGTCCGCTCCCCGGTCTCCCGCCACCGGCGCACCCACCGGCTCGCGGTGGCCGGCCCGATCCCAAACCGGGCGGCCGCCCCGCGGGCGGATTGCCCCGCCGCCACAGCGGCCAACACCCGTTCCCGTAAATCGGCTGAATACGCTCGACTCATCGCGGTCCTCCCACAGGTGATTTGCCCGCCAGCTTCGCAGACTCCGGCTCGCGGGAAAAGCCCGCGAGACGCATCAGAATTTGCTGAAAGTGCTCTAGTGCAGCTGACCGATGACGCAGCGCGCGACCTGGAGGAACTCTGCGATTATATCGATCAGCACGATGGACCGGGCCGGGCGGATTACGTGCTGGAACAGATCGAAAAGACCTTCCTGAGCCTCTCCGAGCATCCCCAGCGGGGAACCTATCCTGAGGAATTGCTGGACCTCGGGATTCGGGAGTACCGAGAAATTTTCTTCAAGCCCTACCGCATTATCTACCGGGTGATGGGAAATAATGTTTACGTGCTCCTGATCGCCGATGGGCGACGGGATATGCAGACCCTGCTACAGCGGCGCTTGCTGCGGGTGTAAGTCTCTCCCCCACCTGTCCAAAACCGTGTGTCCGCTCAGCGGGTCCAGGCCAGCCAGGTTTCGAACAGCGCTTTGATGCGCGGTGTCAGGCGGGTGCGGCTGTAGGCACCGGCGACTTTTTTGATCGCCTCGGCCTGAGTAGGGTAGGGATGGATGGTCTGGTCCAGCGTTTTCAGGCCCAGCCCGCCGACCATGGCCAGGCTCAACTCGGAAATCATCTCGCCGGCGTGACGGGCGACAATGGTCGCCCCCAGAATTGTGTCGCTGCCGGCTCGGGTATGGACTTTGACAAAACCCTCCGACTCGCCGTCCAGCAGCGCCCGGTCCACGTCGTCCAGCTCTTGGACAAAGGTGTTGACCGCTATGCCTTTTTGGTCCGCCTCGTGTTCGTACAGGCCCACATGGGCGATCTCCGGGTCGGTATAGGTGCACCACGGGACGGTCAGGCTGCTCGCCTTGGCCCGACCCTTGAACAGCGTATTTTGGATCACCACCCGGGCCAGCGCGTCGGCCATGTGGGTAAACTTGTAGACCGAGCCAATATCCCCGGCCGCATAAATACGGGGGTTGGTGGTCCGCAGGTGGTCATCGACCTGCACCCCCACCTTGGTATCGTACGACACGCCGACGCGCTCCAGATCGAGCCCTTCCACGTTTGGCGCCCGCCCCACTCCCAGCAGAATGGCGTCCACCCCGATGTGGGACTGAGACCCCTGGTGCTCAAAGTGAATGATTTTCTCGGCGCCTTCGGTGCTGATGCGGTCGATATTGCAGCCGACAAGCGTATGGACCCGGTCCTTGACCAGGGCGGCCTGGATACGCTCGGCCGCGTCTCTATCTTCCCGAATCAAAATCTGGGGCGCGACTTCGAGCAGGGACACCTGCGAACCGAAGCGGGCGAAGGCCTGGGCCAGCTCGCAGCCGATCGGCCCGGCGCCGATTACGGCCAGGCGTTTGGGCAGGCTGGTCAGCGAAAAAACGGTCTCATTGGTGAGATAGCCGGCTTCGGCCAGACCTGGGATCGGCAGGCTGGTCGCCCGCGCGCCGGTGGCAATGACCGCCCGCCGAAAGCGCACACGCTGCTCCCCGACGGCGACCGTTTCGTTATCGACAAAGCGCCCCTCACCCAGAAAGACGTCCACCCCCAGACCCTGAAAGCGGGTCGCCGAGTCTTTGGCGCTCATGTGAGCCCGCAGGCGTCGCATGCGCTCCATGACCGCCGGAAAATCGACCTGCGTACCGTCGGGAACCATAACGCCGAACTGTCCCGCGTCACGCACATCGGCATACGCCCGAGCCGCCCGCAGCAGGGCTTTTGACGGCACACAGCCGACGTTCAGGCAGTCGCCGCCCATCAGCTCGCGTTCGATCAGGGCGACCTTGGCGCCCAGGCCGGCCGCTCCCGCCGCCGTGACCAGGCCGGCCGTGCCGGCCCCGATAACGACCAGATTGTAGCGCGGGGCCGGCTCCGGGTTGATCCAGTCGGCGGGATGGACATGGCTGAGCAGGCTGGTGTTGTGGGTATCATTGGGCTGGAGTTGTTGCGTCATGTCACTCTCTCGGGTGTGTCGAACGTTTGGCTGCGAACGGCGAAGATGGTGGCCAGTGCAAACAGGATGGAAGACGGTCCCCAGCCGGCCAGACTGGGCGGAATGGAAGCGCTGTAGCCGAGCGAGGCGAACACATCGCTCAACAGAATCGAACCAATACCCAGGCCACAGCTGGCCAGGATGGTCAGGGCCGGGCCGGGAAACGGCGGGCCGCTCAGGGCGAAGAACAGGACGACCGCCGGCAGGAACACGCACGCCAGCGGGGCGGCCAGCTTCATGTGCCAGGCCACCCAGTAGGCGGTCGCCCGGTAGCCGCCGGCCTCGATGTCGTGAATGATCTGCGACAGTTGCCGGGCGCTGAGGTGCATGGTGTCAACCTCGGTCTGGGGCTCGGCGCCGAGCTGGATGTGGGGCGAGGCGGGCAGCAGTTCAAACGAGCCATCGCCAATGACCAGGCGGACGGGATCGGTCAGCGCCCATACGCCGTCGCCGACATGGCGGGCTCTGGGGGCGTCGGTCCGGCTGGTCGGCAAGCCCTGGTCGTCCAGTTCATAAATCGAGATGTCGTAGGCTTCCCTCCTGACCGTATCGAGCTGGCGGGTGTGGTACAGCTTGCCGTTCTGATGCCAGATGGCCAGCCGCTGGAGGCGGCCGGAGTTTGCCGCAGACTTGATCTGGGTGATTTTGAGCCAGTCGGCCCAGGCGTTGGTGAGGGGGATGACGGCTTCGTTCAGCAACAGATAGGCCGGCGCCACCAGGCCGGCAATCAGCAGAATCGGGCTCAGGGCGCGGACCACGGACACGCCGCAGGCTCGCATGCCGATCAGCTCTCGGTTGACCGACAGCACACCCACGGTCAGGGCGGTGGCCAGCAGCAGCGACATGGGAACCATGCGCGAGGCCAGCAGCGGGGAGCGGGCACAGTAGAAGCGCATGACTTCGCTCAACTCGGCCTGGTGGCGGGCAAACCACTGGAGCCGCTCCAGCACGTCAACCAGAAAATACCCGGTGAACAGAAAGCCGAACGATACCAGCAGCATGGCGGCGTAGGAGCGGGCCACATAGCGCTGAAGGATATAGCCTGTGTGGTCGCCCGGAATAGCCTGGGACGGCTGGCTGGGATGACGCTCGGAGCGTATCCGCCAGCGCGGCCAGCCGTTGGGGAAGGACAACAGGACAAGGGCCAGCCCGCCGACCAGCATATTCGGCAGCCAGACGCCGGTCGCAGGGGAAGCCAGCCCGGCCTGGACCAGACCGCTGCCGAGCTGGATCAGGCCGTAGTACACGGCGGTGATCAGCAAGCCGGCCAACCCGCCGGCCGCTCGGGAAAAGGTCTGACCGAACAGGACCAGCGGCGTGGCCAGCAGGCCGAACACCAGGCTGGCGACCGGCAGGGCCAGGCGGCGGTGAAACTCGGTCTGAGCCAGCCGTACATCCGCCCGTCCGGCCTGCCCGTCCGGCGGCCAGCCGCGACGCGCCACGTCCTGGAACGACAGGTGTTCCACCCGCGCCTCATCCTCGGCCGTGGCTGCGGGCGGCTCGGTATACTGCACCGAAGTCCACAGGCTATCAAAACGGGTGCTGTCGCCGCTGCCGCGCACAGGGGACAGGGTCAGGCCGTTGTACAGGGTCAGGTGGGCCTCACCGTTGGCCTTGGACTGCACCTCGCCGTGCTGGGCAAAAATCGTCTGTCCGTCCAGAACGCTGGTGCCCGAGTCGCGTGGGGTCCACAGCAGCACGCCGCCCAGGCGCTGGCCGCTGCCCGACACCTCCCGAGCCAGCATACGGGTGTCCCCAAAGGTCTGCGTCTCCCCGGCCCGCAACAGGCCGGTCGGATTGTCCCGCGCGACACGCATTTGCAGGCTGTCCAGGGATCGCTTGGCCCACGGCGAGGCGCTCAGGCTGAGGATCAGCCCCAGCACTGTCACGGCCGCGCAAAACGTCAGCACCGGACCGAGACACTGGCGTGGAGACACGCCCGAGGCGTGCAGGGCCAGGGTTTCCAGATCGGTTTTGAGGCGGCCGAGTCCGACCAGGATGCCGACCAGACAGGCAAAAGACAGGGTGGTCGAGGCCAGGCTGATGAGCTGAAAGCCCATCAGCTGAAGCATTGCGCCAAGTCCAAAGCCGCGGTTGATGATGAGATCGGAAAACCCGAACAGCTCGGCGGTCAGCAGCAGGACGGTCAAGCCGCCAAAGGCGAGC
Organism: Candidatus Binatota bacterium; assembly: GCA_011523315.1. Taxonomy (GTDB): domain Bacteria; phylum Desulfobacterota; class Binatia; order Bin18; family Bin18; genus JAAXHF01. The sequence continues at coordinate 7,553 of WTHE01000387.1, read as the reverse complement.
AGGGTGGGGCGCACCAGTTCCCGCACCATATACCAGTGCAGGGTCCGGCCCACACTCCAGGCCAGAGCCCGGTAATACGCGCGCTCCAGGCCGGCAAGGATACTGGTGACGGCCGATGCCCCGTGCAGGACGAGGGCGCCGACTTCTTTGGCCGTGGGCAGCGCTCTCGTTCTTTGGGCTATGCGGCTTGATTTGCCCATCGTTTTCTCCTATATCGGGCGGATGGCTTGGGGAACAGCCCCATGACCGCTAAGCTTCAGCTTGGACGAAGACTGAAACCCACGACTATGCGTAACGGAGAAGGCAGGAATGGGGGAGCGGCCACCGGCTACACCCGACCGCCACGCAGGGCGATCATACTCAGCGCCGGCCAGGCTCGGCGGCTGCTGCCGCTGACCGAGAGCGTGCCAAAATGTCTGCTGCCCATAGACGACGAGCGCACGATACTGGAACTCCAGCTTGCGGCTCTGGCCGCGTGTGGTCTGGAGCAGGTTATCGTGATGGTCGGCTTTGGGGCCGAGCAGGTCGAGGCGCTGTTGGCGACACGGCAGCCTGATGGGCTGGATGTCCAGACGCGCTATAACCCGTTTTTTGAGACCTCGAACAATCTGGCCACGTGCTGGCTGGCCGGGGCCGAGATGAGCGAAGATTTTGTGCTGCTGAACGGCGATACGCTGTTTGAGGCGCCCGTCCTGGAACGCTTGGTGCAAGACGCGTCCGCCCCGGTGACCCTGGCCATTGACCGCAAGGCTGCCTACGACGACGATGACATGAAGGTCAGCCTGAACCGCGGGCGGCAACTGCAGGCGGTCGGCAAGACCCTGATTCCGGAAGAGACCGACGGCGAGTCCATCGGCCTGATGGTCTTCCGCACCCCCGGCCCGGACGCCTTTCGGGCCGCCCTCAATCGAGCCATCCGTCACAAAGCCGCCCTGCAGCGCTGGTATCTCTCCGTCATCGACACCATGGCCAAGTCGGGTCTGGTGTCCACCAGCTGTATCACGGGTCTGTGGTGGGCTGAGGTTGATACCCTCGACGACCTGATCCAGGCCCGCGCCTCATTTTCCCGGCGGATCAAGGTGAACCCGAGGGTGGACTTTCCAGCCCTGGATCAGGACTAGCCGACCGAATTGACCGCCCCGCTCACTCTTCCAGCAGGACGGACAGGTACTGCTCTGCCGCGCGCTCGACCGAGAACTGGCGCGCCCGGGCGAGCAAACGCTCCCGCTGCGGGGGGGTGTCCAGGCTTGCCAGGAGAGCCTGGGCCAAGGCCGTGTCATCCCCGACCGGCACCAGCGCCCCATAGGCTCCTCCGGCCAGGAGTTCGGCCGGGCCGCTCGGACAATCGGTACTCACCACCGGACAGCCACACGCCAGCGCCTCGATGATGACATTCGACAGCCCTTCCCAGGCTGAAGACAGGGCAAACACCGCAGCCCGACCAAGATAGGCAAAGGGATTGGCCACAAAGCCGGGCAGGCCGATATCGTCGCCAACCCCGAGTTGGCCGGCCAGGGACAGCAGAGCCTCGCGCTGCGAGCCTTCGCCCAAAATGAGCAACCGAGCCGGCCGGACCGCTCGCACACGGGCAAAGGCCCGGATCAGACACCCGAAATCCTTCTGGGGCTTGAGCTTGCCAATACCCAGGATGACCGGCGGAGCGTCCGGAGCAAACCAGGCGTGCTCAAGCGGTGCTTGGGCCAATGCCAGCATATCGGGACGAAAAACCGGGTTGTAAATTGTATGGATACGGGTACGCGGCAGGTCCAGCGTTTGGGCCAGATCCTCGGCCACGCCGTCCGACACCGCAACAATACGGTCTGCCTCGGGATACAAACGGCGGGCCAGCTGAGGAAAGGTTTTGTCGGCGGCTCTGTCGGCCCCGGCTGTGGCCACGGACAGGTGATTGTGGACGCTGATCACCGTGCGGGTTGACGCAGCGCTCAGCCGTCGGGCTAAAACCGCCGTAATATTGGGATAGCTGAGAGCGGATAAAAGAGCTGCCGGACGCTGGTGGCTCAGATACGCCGCCAGACCGGGAACGCCGCCCAGAATCCAGGGCAGTCTGGAACCTGACAGGTGGGCGGCCAGAGCGGCGGCCAGGCGCGGCATTTTCAGCAGCGCGGGCAACAGTTGGCGGGCTGAGCGAACCTTGAGATCAATGACCGTGACCGTATCGGGAATTTCCTCCAGGAAATGGCCCTCTTTGCGGCCCATGACCAGATCGACCCGATGGCCTCGGTCGGCCAGGTCGGTGGCCAGGTTGAGCATGACCCGCTCTGCGCCGCCGCCGCCGCCAAATGAGCGGACAAACAGGCCGATATGCCGTCGGCTTGTCCGGTCGGTGGGGCGTGCGGTATAGTTGGTCGCTGACGTCCCCATGCTTTCCCCCGAGACGAAAAGCTTTCGCCTCCTGCGGCGGCTACGCTATCTGGTATCCCGTCTGTTTGGCAACCGCCTCCAGAACTCGCAGCAGACCTCTTTTGAAACCCTGAACGGGCGGCGTTTCAAACGGCTCATTGTGCGCGACACCGCGCTGGCGGCCGAACTCGAACGCAATCTTGAGGCGTTTCACGACAGCCCCCATTTTCCGTCGGTTGCCATCCGCTATGAGCACGAACTGTGGCTGGACTATGTTGAGGGCAGCCCCATTGTCCAGCCCGAGGCGAGCGTGGTCGAAAAGATCGCCGACTTCTACGCCGCGACCTACAGCCGTTCAGCCCGGCGTGTAGACGTGGCGGACACGCCGTTTGTCCCTCGCCTCCGGCGCGACCTGCGCTTGCTGAACCGGGTGGGGATTCTCCCCGACGCCGCCTATCGTGATCTCGGAGCGGCTGTCGAGCGTCTCGTCCCGGACCGCGTCTGGGTCGGCTTTGACTATACGGATGCGGTGCTCAAGAATTTCATTGTGACCGATACGGATGGACTGGTGTGCGGCATAGACGCCGAGAGTTTGCGCAGGGAGCAGCTCATCGGGACCGGGGTGGCCAACGCCCTGGCGCGTTGGTTGGGGCCGTTGCAAGACCGTTTTTTCCAGCGCTTATTTCGGGACGGAGTGCCTGACTTCCGACCTTACCTGTCCTTTATAGAACTGTGTTATGTATCTGCCTGGACCAAGGTGTATTTTTTTGAAAAGAAGTGGAAACGCATAGACCCCGCTGTCTTTAATCGCTTTCGTGCGTAGGTTTTCCGTGCCGTCACATCCTCGAATTGCCGGTCCTGCTTTTGGCTCGTGTGGTGGATGGAGCAGTCTTGATTCAGCTTAAACTCTAAACTAAGTCTGGAAACAAGACTAAGATATGCCGAACGGAGGGAGTTGCATGTCCACCGTGAATATCCATGAGGCCAAAACACATCTCTCCAAGCTGCTTGATCGGATGCTGACAGGAGAGGAAATTATTATCGCCCGAGCCGGCAAGCCGCTCGCCCGTTTACTGCCGGTTGAGGAACGTCTCCCCCGTGTTCCGGGGATTGCTCGCGGCAGGCTGACGGATGCCTTTTTTGAGCCGCTTCCCGAGGATGAGTTACAGGCCTGGGAGCGATGAAGGCGCTGCTCGATACCCACGCCCTGCTGTGGTGGTTGTTTGACGACCCGCACTTATCCACCACTGCTCGAGACTGCATTACGAATGCTGAGAATGAGATTCTGGTCAGTGCCGCCTCGGCCTGGGAAATTGCCACAAAGCACCGCATCGGAAAATTGCCCGAGGCTGGAGATATTGGTCGTCTCTTACCCATGTATCTCCGTCAGGCGCGCTTTGCTGAACTGAGCGTTACCGTTGACGATGGCCTGTTGGCGGGCTCTCTGCCGGGTCCACATAAAGACCCCTTTGATCGGATGTTGATTGCCCAAGCCAGACTCCGCAGTCTGCCGGTTGTCAGCATTGATCCCGTTTTCCGTGAGTATGGCGTGACGGTGGTCTGGTAAGGGCCGGAGCCTGGATGGATTGGTAATGGAATCTACGGTCTCAGCAGTGTGGACTTGGGGTCAATAGCCCTTGGATTTCCCGCCAAACAAGCGCCGTATGCGGTCCACGGCCGAATAGCGGTTGATGACAACGATAAAGACTTTTCGCAGCTGACCGTCCGGACACTCCAGGGGGCGCACGCCGTGCCACGAGTTGTTTCTGCGCTGAAACAACAGGCTGCGGTTGCCCGAGGTCTGGGACACGATGCGTTGATCAAAGTCCTCAAACCGGGGGGCTGAGCTGCGTGCAAAACGCCCGCCGTCGTCCAGGATGAGGGTTTCGCCTCCCCAGGCCGGGTTCCACTCTGGATTACAATAGAAGATATGCGAACCGAGTTTGTGTTTGGCGTCACAGTGGGGAGAGACCGAGCAGCCCCGAGGCGTGTAGTGCCAATGAAAACGCAGATCAACGGCCCGCACGCCAAACATGCGGCAGATAAAGCGTCGGTAGGCGTCGCCGGCCAACTCGTCGATAAAGTCCTGCCAGGCCGGTGCGAGTTGGAGACCGGGCCTATACTCCAGCCCATAGCGGTCGTGACTGTGCTGACCGTGGGCGCGTTTGACGCCGAACAGGCGGGTGAATTGTGACACTGCGGGCAGGCTCTCGACCAAGCGCTGATAGCCGGTCGGGGTGAGCAGACCGTGCGGATTGACCCACGGATAGGGGCGCTGGGCCTGGAAGGCGTGTGGGTCGAGGGCGTCGAGCCGATCAAAATCAAGGTAGGCCATGGCCTAGTCCGGGCTGGGAGACGGCGTGGAACCAAAAGCCGAGCGCATCCAGCGGTGCAGTTTGGGGGAGCGTCTGAGGTAAAAGCGACTGAGCGGTTGGCCGCTGAGGTCAAACTCGTACACCAACGGCTCGCCGGTCAGGGGTCTTTTGATTTTTGGAATCGTCGCCTCCGGGACGCCGTCGAGATAGGTCATGAGCGCCCGCAGGCTGTTGCCGTGGGCCACGACCAGGACGCGCTGACCGGCCTGGAGGCGGGGCAGGATGGTGTCCCGCCAGTACGGCAGCACACGGGTCCGAACGTCTTTGAGGCTCTCGGTGCGTGGCAGGTCGGCGGCGGCCAACCGACGGTAGCGCGGATCGTGGCCGGGAAAACGCCGGTCGCCGGGGTCAAGCGGCGGTGGGCAGATGTCAAAATGCTGCTGCCACAGCGTGACCTGCCGAGGGCTGTATTGCTCGGCCGCATCACCGCGGCTGAGGCCCTCGAGCGCGCCGTAGTGGCGTTCGTTCAAGCGCCAGTTGGTCTGAACCGGCAGCCGCGACTGTCCCAGGCTGTCGAGGACGATGTCCAGGGTTTGCCGGGCGCGCTGGAGCACCGAGGTAAAGCACACGTCAAAGCGGTAGTTGGCCCGTTTGAGCAGCCGACCCGCAGTTTCGGCTTCTGTGCGGCCGGTGGGACTGAGCCCGACATCGGCCCAGCCGGTAAAACGGCGCTGCTGATTCCACACGCTCTGGCCGTGGCGCAGAAAAACAAGCGGGATAGTCATGGCCTCCTCAGCAGACGCCGAACCTGCTCGGCGACCGTGTCAAACTCTTGCAGCTGCGGGCGAGCGGCCAGGCTCAACGGCTCACCAAAAAGATGGGCAAAGCCGTGTTCGACCAGCGCCCGGTGGAGGGCGTTCACATCCCGGCGGGGCTGAAGCGTGCCGCGCTCGATGAGCCTGCCGCACACATAGGCCAGGCCGCGCTGGGGGCGCAGCGTGCCGCGTGTGTTGCGACGCGGCTGTTGGGCGCGCCGGACCAGCCATTCCTTGAGCCGCACGCCGAGCGCGGCCGGGCGTTCGGGCAGCGGGTAGATATACAGCGGCTTGTCGGTGGCCGCAGCTTCGGCCAGCATGGATTCGCTCTCGCCGGTGACTACCAACACATCGGCCAAGCTGAGATAGGCCAGATACGGGTTTGCCGACTGTCCGGCCTGCCACACGTGCATGTGCTGGACAGGGCCGAGGGCGTGTTGCAGCGCCCGGCAGGACTGGGCTCCAGTCCGTCGGCTGGTGGTGACAAACAGACTCGCCCCGACCTCGCGGGCCCAGGCGCGGACCGCCTGTCCCAGCTGTCGGGCGGTGTCCAGGTCAAAACGATAACGGGCGGTTGCCCCGCCGACGAGCACGGCAATGCGAGGATGGGGGGCGGATTCCAGCATCTCGCGCCATTCCGCAGCGGCCGCCTCCAGGCGCTGTGGGGTGACCAGGCTCAGCGGAGCCAGGGTTTCAATCCGTCGGGGGTGGGGAGGCTGGCGGAAGTGGCCACAGCTGACCGCAATATCCGATCGACCAGTGAGGTGAGCGCCTTTGCGGCCGAGCAGCACCAGCCGGGTCTTGCCCCGGCTGCGGTCCCGAATCCAACGCGCCACCCGCGCTGGCCGCCAGCCGGCGCTGATCACGATATCCGGCCACGGCGCGGTCAGCCGGGCCGAGCGGGTACGGTCAAGACCGATGCGGCTTGCCCCGCGCAGGCCAAACAGGCGCTTATGGATCGTGGCCGCCGTGGTGAAAGCCAGCCGTTTCTCCTCATACGGCCAGCCGAGCGCGTCGGCCAAGCCGAGCGCCTGGGTCGTGTGGCCGGGTTTATCGGCCGTGAGTACCCAGACCGACGTAGGGGCGTCGGGCTCGGGACAGGCGGCCGGCAGGCGGTAGGCAGCCTGATCGGCGGCGCGTTCCAGCCCAAACCAGACGTGGGCCACCGGGTTGCGCTGGTAGGCGTAGCGCTCAGGAAAAGGCTGCCAGGGCTGGGCGTGGATGGTGGTGTAGTGCAAGACCTTGGAGTCGCCCGACCGATACTCCTCGTCCCGCGCGTTCCAGGCCGGGTCGAGCGCGCCCCACTCCGCTGCGGCGCTGGCCTCCAGCGTTTTGCGGCGTGTGTGCTGGGCGTCCCGGAGTGACCAGGCGGCGGCCATCCGCTCACAGTCCAGCAGCATGACCGAGGTGTCGCGGGGGCCAATCGACACAAAGCCGTGCGATCCCAGATCGGTATCAAACAACTCGCCCGGATCGGCCAGATAGACCTGATCCACGTCGTTGTAAATCGCCCGTCGAATGCCCAGGCTGGCGGCAAAGTGTGGGATGGCAAAACGGTAATTGGTAAAGCCGGTCAGCCAGCCCCGACGGTCGAAGCCGGCCAAGTCTGTCATCAGATAGATGTCGTACACCCGGCCCGGATCGCGGACCTGTTCTATGGACCACAAAAAAACCCGCTCGGCCCGGTGCTGGGCCGGCTCGGTGCCGACAAAAAGACACACCCGCGGCTTGGGGCTCGGCCGCGCCCCCGGCCGCACGTCCAGCCTGATCGGCTCGGGAACGCAGGGAACGCGCCGGTCGGTCGGCAGCGGAACGAGTCGTGACAGGCTGCGGAGTGTTTTGGGCAGGCGCATGAGGGTTCTTTTTCAGGCTTGGGCTGCGCGGGGGTGTGCCGGACCCCGGCCCAGCCGCTCCATCCTGCCCCCGGCCAGGCGATACACCCGGTCCGCAGCGTCGAGCAACGCGGGCTGGTGCGAGATGGCCAGCAGCGTGGTGTGTCCCCGCAGGTGTTGGACAGTGGCGCAGATGGCGGCTTCAGTGTCCGGGTCGAGAGAGGTCGTGG
>WTHE01000761.1 GCA_011523315.1 Candidatus Binatota bacterium | reverse complement strand
CCAGGCCGAGCATCAGACCGGTCTTGGTCCGCAGCTCCGGGCGGACCTCTTTGACGCGCTGCAAGACGCGCAGCGAACGTTCGTACTTGGCGCCGGGCCGGACTTTCTTATACAGCCGGGGCACCGTTTCGGTGTTGTGGTTGTAGATGTCCAAGGGGGCCTCGGCAACGGTGGTGACCGCAGCTTCGTTGCCCTGGAAGTCGGGCGTCAAGACTTCAATCGTGCTGCCCGGGTTGGCTCGCTTCAGCTGGCGGACCGTCTCGGCAAAATGGGTGGCTCCGCCGTCGGGCAAATCGTCCCGGTTTACCGACGTGACGACGATGTGAGACAGGCCCATCTTCAGCGCGGCGTCGGCCACGCGCCTCGGCTCGTCCGGGTCAAGCCTGACCATACGCCCGTGCTTGACCGCGCAGAACCGACAGTTGCGGGTACACACGTCCCCCATCAGCATGAAGGTGGCCGTGCCGTGGCCCCAGCATTCGCCGATATTGGGACAGTGGGCTTCCTCACACACCGTGTTGAGCTTGAGGCTCGACACGACCCCCTTGGTCCTGGTGTAGCCCGGTCCGCCGGGCATTCGGACCTTGATCCACTCGGGGTGGCGACGCCTCAGCGGCTGAGGCTGTGCGGACTGTCGGCCGTCAGGCCGCGCATATTCCATAGCGTTTCCTCCCAGAGCGTCCCGGCTTGATACCCAAAAGTGGCGGCAAAGATTTGAGCCAGCCGGCTCTTGACCGCCTGGACGGTAAGCGGACGACCGAGCGCACGCGCCATTGAGGTCATCCGCACGTCGGCCAGACCGCACGGAATAATCTTGTCAAAATACGACAGGTCGGGATCGACGTTGAGGGCAAAGCCGTGAAACGTCACCCAGCGGCGGATCCCTACCCCGATGGAGGCGATCTTGTCCTCACCACACCACACTCCGGTCAAGCCCTCACGTCGCCGGGCCGGCAGGCCGTAGCTGGCCAGGGTCTGCATCAACACGTCTTCAAGACGGCGGATATAGGCGTGGACATCCCGACGCCGACCGACCAGGGCCAGGATCGGATAGCCGACAAGCTGGCCCGGTCCGTGAAAGGTTACCTGCCCTCCCCGGCTGACCCGCTGGACCGGCACGTGGCCGGGGTTCAGCACAAAACGCGCGTCCGCCCCACGGCCCAGGGTATACACGGGTGGGTGTTCGAGCAGCAGCAGCGTGTCCTGGCCGTCCCCCCCACGCCGCTGCTCGACACACGCCTCTTGCAGCGCCAGGGCGCGCCCATATTCGACCAGACCCAGATCGCAACACCGCAGCCGCATGTGTGTCCGCATCCTCAAAAATTGATCGGCCGTCCCTCAGCGCTCAGGGCCGCTTCCATAATGGCTTCGGACAGGGTCGGATGGGCGTGGACCGTACCGGTCAGCTCGGCGGTGGTCGCTTCCAGGGTGCGCGCCAGGCCCACCTCGGCAATCAGATCGGTGGCTCCCCGGCCGATGATGTGGCAGCCCAGGATTTCGCCGTACTGCTTATCCACCACCAGCTTGACCAGACCCTCGTCGTGGCCGGCGGCCAGGGCTTTGCCGGAGGCCAGGAAGGGGAATTTACCGATCGAGACCTCATAGCCCTGGTCCCTGGCCTGCTGTTCGCTGAGCCCGATCACCGCAATCTGGGGCTGACAGTAGATACAGGCCGGGATGCGCAGAGGGTCCACGCCTTTTTCACGCACGCCAAGCATGCACTCGACCGCAGCCACGCCCTCCTCTGAGGCGGCGTGGGCCAGCAGGGGTTGGCCGATGACATCCCCGATGGCGTAGACCGACTCACAGCTGGTTTGGAACTGCTCGTTGACCTTGATATAGCCCCGGTCGAACTTGACCCCCAGGGCTTCCAGGCCCAGGTCGGTGCTCAGCGGCGCGCGACCGACCGCAACCAGGACCTTGTTGGCGGTGCGTTCTTTCACTTCGCCCTGGTTGTCGAGCTGGACATCGAGGCGGGATGGAAATTTCTCGATGCTGGCGAATTTAGTGCCGGTCAGCACCTCGATGCCCTTTTTCTTAAAGCTCTTCTCCAACTCCTGGGCGATTTCGGCATCCACCCCCGGCAACAGCTGGGGCTCCATCTCCACGACCGTCACCCGGCTGCCAAAGACGCTGTAGATATAGGCAAACTCGCAGCCAATCGCCCCACCCCCGACAATCAGCACCGACTCCGGGATCTCGCTGTCGGTCAGCGCCTCATAGCTGGTGATGACCTGCCCGGCGTCGATCTCCAGGCCGGGCAGGCTGCGCTCCTTTGAGCCGGTCGCGATCAGCACCCGCTCGGCCTCGACCTGCTGCGCGGCCTGGCCGTCGGCGCGGACCGACACCTGGTGCGGGCTCTCCAGACGCCCAGCGCCTTGCAGCAGCGGAATCTTGTTCTTCTTGAGCAGAAACTCGACCCCTTTGGCCAGGCGGCCGGCGACCGCCCGCGAGCGTTTGATGACCTGGCCGTAGTCGCACGACAAGCCCTGGACCTTGA
>WTHE01000140.1 GCA_011523315.1 Candidatus Binatota bacterium | reverse complement strand
GCTTTGCACAAAAAGTCGATCCTGCACAAAAAATCGGAATTCTGCACAAAAAGTCGTTCGCTGACCGACCGGAAGCACGGCATTCAGGCGGGCCGGAATTCTTACATATTTGTTGTCCGACATGGCCGTGGTTTCCTTTCCGGCGCTGCTGCTTTCCTTGCGAATGACGGCGTCGGTCTGGGGGCATGCCGGTCGATTGATTCACGGGCCCGGGAGCGGGCGGCGGGTTGCGACCGGTCGGGACCGCATGACCCGGCCGGCGTCTTGACGAGGGGGGCATGTTGCCGCAAGATGCGGTTCCTTCGATGTCGGGCGATTCTCCGTTTCGCGTTTCCGTGTCGTTCGACAGGTTCTTCGGCGCTTCCCGGCGAAGCGCTGTTCGCGTGATGCGCTCTTGACCGCGCATGTGTCAGACTTTCTACCGCAGAGTCTGGCGGCCCCTCGGATGCCGCCAGCAAGAGGCGGCTAGAAAGGAATGTCCGGATGAGTGACATGACCAAGACCTACTTCGCCCTGCTCGGGGCTGTCATCTTGACGCTGGGAGGCATGCAGGTCCTGATCTTGCAGCCTGCCGAGCGGCGGGCCGAACAGAGGTTCGAGCGCATGGAGGCCCGGCTGGACCGGGTCGACGAGCGTTTCGACCGGGTTGACGAGCGCTTCGACAAGGTTGACCAACGCTTCCGCGACGTGGACCAGCGGTTGGACGGCCTGGAGCGGACGATGGACGCCCGTTTTCGTGACGTGGACCAGCGGTTCGATGGCCTGGAGCGGACGATGGACAAGCGTTTCGACGACCTCGAGAAGTCGGTCGACGAACGCGTGGACAAGTTGGAGACCGATCTCGCCGTGACGACGCAGCGGCTGGATTGGGAACAGCAGCGGGAACAGGAACGGGAAGGGGAGCGGCAGGAGTAATCCGGCGGTTTCCCTGCCCGTGACGTGACGCCCCGGCGGCCGCAAGGCATGCCGGGGCTCTTTTGCGCCTGCGGGCCGTCAGGCGGCCAGCGGCCAGCGGCCAGCGCTGGATGACCCGCTCCGCCATTTCGGCGTTGGGCACGAACAGGCGCATCATGGGGCCGATGCGCTCGCGCTGGCAGCCGAGTCGCCGGGGACCCGACTGCTCTTCGTCGTAGGCGCCTTCGAGGTGTGCGCGGGATTGAAATGCTGGTTAGCCAGCAGACAGTTCGGGCGGCCGCGGGCTCATGCGCTCGATGAGCGCATGGAGGGCGGCCATCGCCTGCTCGTGCCGCTTGTTGCGGTCTTCAGAGGCCTCGTCCATTCGCTTGTGGAGCGCGGCCATGGCCTGCTCGTGACGGCGCTGGTTCTCGCGGTCCTGGTTCTGCAGGTGTTCGGCCTGCCGGGCGAGCTGGGCGTCGCGTTCCTTGGAAGCCTGCTTCATTTGAGCGAGCCCCTGGTTGATGGCGATCAGCTGGGCGGCGGCGACTGCGAACGTAAGCATTGCGATGATCAGGATGATCGCTTCGGCGCGGACGCCGAGAATCATCGACGGGTCGACGCTTACGTTGATAGTGTAGGGCATGCCCTGAAACATGGTGTTTCTCCTTCCTTGCCGCCATCCTGGCGGCGTGGGTAGCCGCCAGACGCGGTTGGGAAGGTCTGGCAAAAGCGGCATGGAAACCGCTGCAGATTGTCAATCACCAGAAGGTGACGGAAAACGTCGGGACGGCCGGGAACCATTTGAATGAAGGCCGCTCCGATACGAGGCGCTCATGGTAACGCAGCGGGACCTGGGAAGGCAACGGTTGCACCCGAGTCCGCCTTTACGCTGTTGGTGGCCAGCGTCTGAGGCGCCAGCCTGCTTGACGGCGAACGTTTCGTCAAATTGCTGAGGATGCCAGTATCGAGCAGGTACATCAGTCTTCAAGCTCCACGGGCCGACCGGTGTCGAGCCGCCTGGCCGCGTAGATGTCCCCGACCATCGCATCCACCTCCTGATCGTCAATTTCCCTCCATGCGCCGGTCAAGGCGAGTGCGCCTTCGGGGCGAGCCCATCCTGCAGCCAAGTCGCTGATCGTCCTGGCGAGCCTCGGCTCATTCCTGACCTTGCCGTCACCATCAAGGTGTTCAGCCTTGCCCAGGGGAAGGACGTTGACACGCTTGGCTACGTCCCGGAGACGCTCGCCAAGGAATGTCCGGAGGGCGGGCGCCTGGTCGGGATGGATCGTCCACAGGACCATCAGGTAAGGACCGGACGGCCTGATCGCCTCCTCCAGCAGGGCACCGATGACGCTGAAATCCGTCATCGGATGCGCCGTGAGCACGCCACTGCCAAGGTGAAGGTCGGCGAGGATGAGCCGTACCTGTGGTCATGGACCGATGCTGGTCAGGTCACCATTGCATGGAACCTGGCGGCATGGCACGCCATTTCGGTTCAGGATATTGGCCAGGCCGGCAAGATGATCCAGTTCGTCGTCAATCACGATGACGCTCGGATCCGTTTCCACGTCATGCGCAGGGACAGCATCTGTCGTCATCTCTCC
>WTHE01000683.1 GCA_011523315.1 Candidatus Binatota bacterium | reverse complement strand
GCAGAAGATATTGACGACAGTGTCGCCGATACCTTGCTCACGCCGGGCTATCCCGACCGGGCAAAGCCGCTCCGCTACTACCAGGAAACCTCGGTCAACCGTGCGGTGCAGGCGGTTCTACAGGGGCGCAGGCGCGTTCTCCTGACCCTGTGTACCGGCGCGGGCAAGACCGCCGTCGCGTTCCAGATGTGTTGGAAGCTGTGGACGGCGCGCTGGAACGCCAAGGGGATGGGCCGCAGACCTAAGATGCTGTTCCTCGCCGACCGCAACGTCCTGGTTGATGATCCCATGGCAAAGGACTTTCGTCCGTTCGGCGATGCCCGGCAGAAAATTGAAGGTGGCCGGGCGGTCAAGAGCCGCGACATGTACTTTGCCATCTATCAGGCCATGGCCCGCGATGAGCACCGCCCGGGGCTGTACCGTGAGTACCCGAGAGACTTCTTCGATCTGGTCATTGTTGACGAATGCCATCGCGGCAGCGCACGGGATGACAGCAACTGGCGGGAAATCCTGGAATGGTTCGAGCCCGCCTACCAGATCGGCATGACCGCAACCCCGCGCCGGCAGGACAACGCCGACACCTATACCTACTTTGGCGACCCACTCTACGAATACAGTCTCGCTCAGGGCATTGCCGACGGTCTCCTCGCCCCCTACCGTGTTCACCGGGTCATTACCGACTACGACGCTGCGGGCTGGCGGCCGACAAAGGGGGAGCGTGACCGCTACGGGCGGGAGATTCCAGACGCTGAATACGGCACCAAGGACTTTGAACGGGTCGTTGCCCTGCGTGCCCGGACCCAGGCCATTGCCCGCCATCTGACTGACTTCCTCACCCAGACCGACCGCTTCGCCAAGACCATCGTCTTCTGCGTTGACCAGGAGCACGCCTCGGAGATGCGCCGCGATCTCGCGTCGCTCAACCCCGATCTGGTCAGGCAGCATCCCGACTATGTGTGTCGGGTGACCTCGGACGAGGGCGATATCGGTAGCGCCCACCGTGCCAAGTTCCAGGATGTCGAGACCAGGACGCCGGTTATCCTGACAACCTCGCAGTTGCTCACCACCGGCGTTGACGCACCGACCTGCAAGAACATCGTGCTGGCCCGTGTCGTCGGCTCGATGTCCGAGTTCAAGCAGATCATCGGCCGCGGCACCCGTCTGCGCCCCGACTACGGCAAGCTCGCCTTCAACATCATCGACTATACCGGCACGGCCACCGAGAAATTCGCCGACCCGGCTTTTGACGGCGAGCCAATCGATGAGCGGGAAGCGGTTCTTGACGCCGAGGGCGAGGTGCTTGAGGAGCGCGAGACATCCGAGCCTGATTTCCCTCCGGGAGATTTCGACGGTCCCCCAGAGGCGCACGAGGGACCATACGTCGAGCCGCGCAAGTTCTACGTTGACGGCGGTGAGGTCGAGATTCTTCACCATCTGGTCTTCGAGTTGGACGCCGAGGGCAAAAGGCTCTCGCCCCGCCAGCTCACCGACTACACGGGCGACAAGGTCCGCACGCTCTATCCGAATGCGTCCGAGCTGCGCAAAGACTGGCTTGATTCCGGGCGGCGGGCGCAGATCGTCGAGAGCCTGGAGCAGCGGGGGATCGACCTTGAAACCCTGGCCGAGCTTGCCGGCAAGCCGGAAGCCGACCCCTTCGACCTGCTGTGTCACCTGGCCTATAACGCGCCGCTGCGGACGCGCCGTGAGCGGGCCGACCGGCTGAGGCGCGACGAAAAGGATTTCTTTGAAACCTTTGGTCCGCAGGCGCGCGAGGTATTGGAGGCGCTGCTCGAAAAATACGCCGAGCACGGCAGCGCGCAGTTCAAGCTGCCCGACATTCTCGAAGTGCCGCCGTTCAACGGCTGGGGCAATGTGCTTGAAATCGCGTCCCGCTTTGGTGGGAGCCGCCAGCTTCGGACTGCGGTCAACGACCTGCAATGCCGGCTGTACGCCGCCTGAGCTGGGGGACATGCTTCGACTCCGCCCTTCCGGGCTACGCTCAGCACGAACGGCTTCACGTTCGCCCTGAGCGTAGTGGAACGAAGTCGAAGGGCCTGTCCGGCGGCGGGACGCCTGGATTCCGGCTTTCGCCGGAATGACGGAAGAGACCGGCTGGCGGTATGGAGTCGTGAATTGCTGAACACGGTTGCTGATGGCATGATGCAGGCATGTCAGTTCAGATCACTATACGAGGCGTTCCCGAGGAAGTCCGCAACGAGCTTGCGGCTCGCGCAGCACTCCAAGGCCAGTCCATGCAGGAATTCCTGCGCTGCGAGTTGGAGCGGATCGCGGCTCGGCCCTCCCTTGGTACGTGGCTGCGGGGAGTCCGTGACCGCAAGGCAGCTATGGGCACCCGCGTTCGACCCTCCCGCATTCTGAGTGCCCGTGACGCGGACCGCCTATGACTCGGACTCTGCTGTTGACCGATGCGCGCTGGAGGCGACCCACCCCGCCGCTGACGCGGCACCCCTCCGAGGAGGGGAACAGTCCCCATCCCCTCC
>WTHE01000730.1 GCA_011523315.1 Candidatus Binatota bacterium | reverse complement strand
GTGGATTGCGGTTCTTGACCAGCTGTGGCAGGCCCGGCCGCGGCTGAGCGGGCTCCACGTTGACGAAAACTGGCACGAGTACGGCGACCTGGCCTACGACCTGAAGATCGATGCCCGTCTGGCCAGGGCGTGTGCCAGCGCGGCAACCAGGGCTGGGGTGAAATCCAAGGCGGTCAACTATGACGGCTTTCCGATTGATACCGGAACGATTGTGGCCGCCAAGTTGCTGAACCCGGACGGCCGGCTGCCGCTGCTGATCGCCTCCAACAACCTGTACCACGACTTCAGGCTGACCCAGAAACTGGGCCGGATCGCCGCCGCCCAAGCCCGGCGTGGACGCAAGCGGGCTGCGGTGGTCGGGGTCGGCAATCTGTCGGGCGCGTTTTTTCGGGACGCGATCGATATCCGTCAAGATACACTCGCCGCGCCCAGCTACGACCGCTGGAACAAGAAGATTCTGGATTTGATGACCAGCGGCGATGTCGCGGGACTGGCTGCGACCCTGCCCGGTTTCGTGGCCGAGGGCAGGGCCGACATGGGCTTTAAGCATTACGCCTGGGTGCTGGGTGCCCTGGGCGGGAAATTCAGCGGTGCGACCGTCCACGCCTACGGGCCGCTGTACGGAGCCGGCGGCGCGGTCGTCGAATTCCGGCTCACACCCTGACACAAGGAGGACGATTATGGCCGAGCCGCAGCGGGACCGGATTTTGAGCGGGCTGGCGATTTGCTTTTGGCTGTTGGCGATCTCGAATTTTTTCAAGCCGTTTCAGCTGTCCGAGCAGACCGGCTTTGTCTTGTTGGGGACCCGTCTGACGGGCACGGACAACGTGATCTGGAGCCTCGTCTTCGGCGCCTATCTGACGCTGTACGGCCTGGGCCTGTGGTACATGAAGCGCTTCGTCGTCGGCATGTCGCACGCCTACGCCGTGTACGTCGTCCTCAACCTGTTCCTGTACTGGGGCAATAACCCGCCGTCGGGCAGCGGGAGTGTCATTGGCGCGGTGCTCTACTCCGTAATCGCAATCGGGGCGTCGGTCGGCGCGGCCGTACTGCTCAGCCTGCGCCGCAAGGAATTCTCGTGGTAAGCGCGGCGGCGAGCCCGGTCCGACCGGGGCGCCCTTCGACTTCAGGCGCGTTGCGCCTTACGCTCAGGACCAACGGTCTCCCGTTCGTGCTGAGCGTAGCGGAGCGAAGTCGAAGCAGGGATGCCGGATCACGTCCGGCATGACGAGAGTGGTACGGCTTGGCTACAGCCTAGCGTAAAACGCTCTAGCCGCGCTGAACCAGCTCGACGATATTGCCGTCGGGGTCCTTGACCATGGCGATGCGTACTCCGGGCCGAAACTCGGTCTCGGGAATGGTGAACTCCACGCCCTTGTCCTTGAGTTCGGCGCACAGGGCGCTGATATCGTTAATCACGAACGTGATGTAGCGGAACCCGAGCTGTTTCTCCAGACCGACGGTCCCGGTCGGCGGAACGGTCTTGGGGTCAATCAGCTTGATGTCGCTCTTGCCGAAGTGGAGCCGGTGCAGGGCGCCGAACGGGGTGGGCAGCTCTTCGCTCTTCTCCAGGCCGAGCATACCCTGGTAAAAGTCCAGGCTCTTGGTGATGTCGCTGACAACAATGCCCAGATCGACCGAATCTTTGGCGGGATTGAGAGGCATACACGCTCCTTTGTGGGGAATCGGGCTCAGCCGCGGGCGCCGCTGAGTTCGATGAGTTCAATCTTGTAGCCGTTGGGATCTTCGATGAAGGCGATGACCGCGCCGCCGTGCATCATCGGGCCGGCGTCACGGACGACATTGACGCCTTTGTCCTTGAGTTCGGCGCACTTCTCATAAATCCCGTCAACGCCGATGGCCAGGTGCCCGAAGGCGTTGCCCTGATCGTAGCTCGAAGTGTCCCAGTTGTGGGTCAGCTCGATGACCGAGTTGTCGTTTTCATCGCCATAGCCGACAAAGGCCAGGGTGAACTTGCCGCCCGGATAGTCCTTTTTGCGCAGCAGTTTCATGCCCAGGGATTCGGTGTAGAACTTGATCGACTCGTCCATGTCGTTGACCCGGATCATGGTGTGCAACAGTTGCATAGCCTTCCTCCTTTGCGCGGGTGTTGCCCATGCCGACAGCACGGCAGGTGAATTATCGGTGATTCTAGCCCTGTACGCCGTGGACAACTTACGAATTTCGGACCGCTCATGCAACGGTTCGGACCGAGAAAAAAGCCGCCGGCCTCGCCCGTCTCCCTCAAGTCAGCCTGCCGTCAGGTACTCTTGATGGTTGCCCGATCGGCATACCCCTCATTGGGCCACGCGGGGCGGATATGTTGCTACTGAAGATTGCGGTAAGCCTGACTCCTTAGTCCCAAGGGTCTCCCACTGCTCGACTGCACGCCCCTCAACAGCCTGAATAGGATAGAGACCTGCAAATCTACGGACTCGCCGCCATAAGAAACGATACCTTGACGATTTCAGAATGAGGCTTGACGTTCTGTCTCAAATTTGAGAC
>WTHE01000274.1 GCA_011523315.1 Candidatus Binatota bacterium | reverse complement strand
AGGCAGCCGGGTAGGGGGAAGCGCCGGCCTTCGCGTGCCCTGGTGTCTTTACCGTTGGGCTGAAGCCTTGACGTGCAGGCGCCGGCCGATAGCGCCCATTGCCGCATCCAGCTGATCCATGCGCGAGTTGTGCTGCACGTCCAATACCCGATCCACCTGTGGGAGGTGCCAGCCGAGGCGGCGCGCCAGCTCTGCCTTGCCGATGCCCTGCTCCCGCATGCCCTGATACAGCATCACCTTGACGGCGGTGAGCGTCGGCAGCACCGTGACATCCCGTCCTTGCGAAGGGGGCGGAATATCCCGGTCGTCGTGGATGCGAGCCGCTATCGCTTCCTCCAGCGCGTCGACCGCCCGTGCGAGCGCCTCGTCTCTGTCAGTGCCAAACGTCGTGAGTTCCGGAAAGTCTGGGGACGT
The DNA here is from genome assembly GCA_011523315.1 of Candidatus Binatota bacterium. Lineage (GTDB taxonomy): Bacteria > Desulfobacterota > Binatia > Bin18 > Bin18 > JAAXHF01. The sequence goes on along the minus strand of WTHE01000274.1, from coordinate 2,092 downwards.
AGCGAGCAGGGTGCCATCGTCGTCTTCGAGTACAATAGGATAGGTCAGCATCAGTCCAACCCCAGGTCTTTCTTGATCTTGGTCACCAGCCCTCGGCCCAATTCCTTGCTGCCGGTATCGGACCCTTTCTGAGCATGTCTCCCTCCTTCAGGGGCAGGCGGATTATACGTCATTGACCGGGGGCAGGGATACCGGCCCACCCCGCAGCCGCGACGTGTAGTTTTGAGGGTGGCAGGGGCGGCCAAGGTGGAGACTTTGGGCGTACTCGGCCGCAGCCGCCGGAGCGGCCATGCACGGATGCAGAACACTCAGCGCCTTCCAGCGTCGCGGCTCCGCAGCCGCGGCGGACCTTGCGTGCCGGCGGCCTCCTTCGCTATGCAGAGGAGGAGGTGAGCCTATGACCGACTGGGAAACGTGCCCGGCCGTCGAACGCGACCCGGGCAAGTGTGGCGGGGCCTGGGTCTTTCGTGGCACCCGGGTGCCGGTCGCCGCGTTGTTCGAGAATCTCAAAGATGGGGCGACGTTGGACCAGTTCCTGGCGTGGTTCCCCGGCGTGGCGGGCTGGCAAGCCGCCGCCGTCCTGGAGCATGCGGCCCGGTCGCTGACGGCGTCCAGCCCGGCATGAAAGTCCTGTTCGACCAGGGCACGCCGGTGCCCCTGCGGCGGAGTCTGCCCGAGCACTCCGTCGATACGGCCTTCGAGTTGGGGTGGGCCACGCTCCGCAATGGGGAACTGCTGGATCGTGCCGAAGCCGAGGGCTACGACCTGCTCATCACCACGGACCAACAGCTGCGTCATCAACAGAATCTGTCCGGTCGGCGCTTGGCCATCTTGGTGCTGCGCTCGACGTCCTGGCCGCGCATCCAGGCCCATGTCGCTACGATCCGCGAGACGCTCAGCCGGATGCAGCCGGGGGAGTATCAGGAGATAGCGATCTGACCGCGTCCCTGCTCGGGTCCGCAGGGGTAGTTGACACATCGGTCCTTATCGGACGGAGCGGCTGGGCGGCCGCAACAGCGACGCAGGAAAACCTGGGACTTACGGGCTCGGCCACCTGGCGACGGCCTGAACGATTTTAGGCAAAACGGCCGGGTGGTCGAAGAATGTTCAGTACGGGCTCCGGGGCGGTCTGGTGGATAAGGCAGCCCTCCTCAATGCACTGCGCTCGGGCAGAGTGCGGGTGGCGGGGAGCGATGTGGCTTAGGCTGTGGTGTGGCGGACCGGCCAGCCGTCCTCGGCTGGCCGGATGAGGCGCGGGCCGCAGGGCTGCGACCCGGAGTGTCGGGCTTAGGCGTGGCCGTGGCGCAGGAGCTTGCCCGAGGTGTTGCCCGTGCACTGCCCGTCTTCAAAGGTGGTCTGGCCGTTGACGATGATCGCCCGGTAGCCTTTGGCCCGCTGTACGCGCCGCCACTCGCCACCCGGGAAGTCGTAGGTGATCTCTCCAATCCAGTCCGGCTCGATGTCCAACTCGTCCAGATTGTAGACCACCACGTCAGCCGCAGCGCCCTCGCGCAGCGTGCCCCGGTCGCGGAAGCCGGCCGCGTGGGCGGGCAGGGCCGACAGCCGGTAGTGGGCTTCTTCGAGGCTGATCTTGTGCTCGTCGCGGACCAGCCAGCGCAGAAAATCGGTCGTGAAGGCGCCGCCGGTGAAGAACTTGGTGTGCGCCCCGCCGTCGGACGCGCCGGGAAAGGTGAACCGCGAATCGTTAATCATCTCGGCCGTGTAGTCGGCGTTGAAGCCGCGGTTGGGGCCGAGGAACTCGACGTTCAGGTCGCCGGCGATCGACAGGTCGAGCATGGTGTCAATCGGGTTTTTGCCCTGCTCCTGGGCGATCTGGCCGATTGATTTGCCGACGTACTGCTCCAACTCGGTCTGGTTGTTGGCGCTCTGGACGATCAGGGTCGGGATGGCGCCGCCAACGCCGGCCTGAATGACTTGGAGTTTGCGGTCGGCCTCTTCGGTTTCGCGCTTGACCGCCTCGCGCAGGGCCGGGTTCTTCATCTTGGCCAGCTTTTCCTGCTTGGTGCCGGTCGTCAGCTCGCGCCAGGCCGGGCTGGCGTCGTACAGGTTCCAGTGTTCCAGGGTGAAGGCA
>WTHE01000235.1 GCA_011523315.1 Candidatus Binatota bacterium | reverse complement strand
ATACCGCCCTGATCTTTCTGTTCTGGCGGACCGACCTCGACCTGCTGACCGTGGGGGTTCACGACTACCACAAAAAGGTCAACTGGCTGGCCGACCACTGGCAGACCTACTTCAGTCCCGAGTTTCTGCGCCGGGGCTGGTTCCTGAGTCCCTACAAGACCCAGGCCGACGTGCCCTCTCCCGACCAGTTTTATTTGCGACCGTTGCTCTACCCCGACAAATTCCCCGACCAGCGCTCCATTCAGCTTCCTCCCCTGGTGGCGGCTCGGGTGGCGGCCCAGGAGCGAGCCGGGCATATTGTCTTTGAGGTCGAGAGCCAGCCGGCAGCCGCGCCGCCGACCAAGGGAGCGGGCTGAGAACCACAAAGGAGGGAGTATGGCGTACGAATCTCTGCTGTACGACAAGCGGGACGGGATTGCGACCGTCACCATCAACCGTCCCCACAAACGCAACGCCTGGACCACCGATCTGTCCGAAGAAGTCATCGAGGTCTTTGGCGCCATGGAGGACGACCCCGAGGTCTTGGTCACCGTATTCACCGGGGCGGGCGACAAGGCGTTCTCGGCCGGCGCCGACCTGGGCAACGCCAGGACGCATAAGGTGAACTCGGTCGGCGCCCATCTGGCGACGATCAGCCCGCGCGGCTTTGCCGTCTTCAATGCCGTGGCCGACTACCCCAAGCCGGTGGTGGCCGCCATCAACGGCTACGCCGTCGGCATCGGCTGTTTGATCACCCTGTGCTGTGACATTCTGCTGGCGTCCGAGAATGCCGAACTCGGCCTGCCCCAGGTGCCGCTGGGGATTATCCCGGCCTACGGCGGGGCGGTGCGTCTGGCCCGCTATATCGGCTGGGGCAAAGCCATGGAAATGGTGTTGCTGGGCGAACGGATCAGCGCGGCCGAGGGCTACCGGGTCGGCCTGCTCAACCGCGTCGTGCCCTTGCCGGAGCTGATGCCCTTGGCCTACGATTACGCCACACGTCTGGCCGCTCTGCCGCCGTTGGCGGCCAGGATGGCCAAGGAGTCGCTCAACAAGGGGCTGGATATCGCCTCGCTCAAAGAGGCCGCCCAGACCGATATCTATCGCTTCATGCTGCTCGGCCAGACCGAAGACAGCCACGAGGCGCACAGGGCCTGGCGGGAGCGCAGAAAGCCGGAGTTCAAGGGCCGTTAAGAACCATGTCCGAAAAAGGAGGAAGAGCCATGAGTCGATATACTGGAACAGCAGGACCCCAGGCTGCGGAGGGCTGGCAGTTGTCGCGGGTCACCCCGCCGAGTGAGCTGTTTGGAGCCAACGGCATGCGCTTTGGCCCGGACGGCAGGATTTATGTTGTCCAGGCCTTTGGCAGTCAGGTCAGCGCCCTCGATCCGACGACCGGGGCCAGGGAAACCGTCTCGCCGGTCGGCGGAGAGATTGTGGCGCCGGACGATATCGCCTTTGATTCGCACGGCACAATGTATGTGACCGAGGTCATGAGCGCCCGGGTCAGTTCGCGGACGCCAAACGGCGAGGTCAAGGTCATTGCCGATAACGTGCCGGGCGCCAACGGTATCGTGGCCTACCAGGACCGGTTGTTCATGGACGAGTGTCGTCCGGGCGGACGTTTGTGGGAGCTGTACCCGGACGGCCGGTCGCCGCGTCTGATGGCCGACAATCTGCCCTTGCCCAACGCGCTGATGGTCGGTCCCGACGGCAACATCTATTTTCCCCAGATCGCCGTCGGCGAGATCTGGCGCTGCGCGCTCGAAGGCGGCCGGCCGGAGAAGTTTGTCGATGGCCTGGCCGTGCCCACTGCGGTCAAGTTTGACAAGAACGGCCTGCTGACCACCACCCAGGCCGGCAGCGGCGAGATTACCAAGATCGACATCCAGAGCGGAGTCAAAACGCAGGTCGCCAAAGTTCGCCCGGGCATCGATAATTTTGTGATTGACGACGACAACCGGCTGTTCATTTCTCACTTTGTGGACGGCGGGGTGGCGGAGATCATGAGCGACGGTACGGAGCGGGTGCTGAGCGGCGCCGGCATGCTCGGCCCGTTTGGCCTGTCGGTCGGCAACGGCACCCTGTTCGCGGCCGACGGCATGAGCCTGATCACGTTGACGGCTGACGGCCAGCAGAGCCGCCCAGCCCAGTTCCCCCAGGAAGGCTTCCCGGGTTTTCTGCGCGGCATCGCGGCTGGCCCGTCCAACAATGTGTACGCCAACATCTCGGCCGGCAATGTGGTGTCGTATGACTTGGGCGCCCATGAGACCAGCGTGATTGCCGAGGGCCTGAACGAACTCTACGGCCTGGCGGTGAGCCCTGACGGATCGCTGGTTGTGGCCGAGGGCGGGGCCGGTCGGGTGCTGGTCGTGACAACGGGTGGAGAGGTCTCGACTGCGGCGAGCGGCCTGGGCCGTCCGATGGGGGTGGCGGTGTCCAGCGACGGGAGCTGCTACGGGAGTGATGCCGACCGCGGCCAGGTCGTGCATGTCAACGGCGGCACCTCGAGCGTTCTTGACGGAGT
>WTHE01000037.1 GCA_011523315.1 Candidatus Binatota bacterium | reverse complement strand
GCTGGTCTGCCTACCAGCCGAGCCTGGCCGTCGCACAGGCGGTGAGCGGGGCTTTGCACCAGGCTCGGGCCGGCCAGATTCCTGCCACACGGCTGACAGCCGCGTTTGCGCCGCCGGCGCTACCGTTTCGCATTGCCGGCTGTGACCGTCCGGGCTGTCCATTTCCGGCCGAGATGTCGGCAGGGCTCTCTAAACAAACGTAAGCATCTCCACGAGACACACAGGCACAGGAGGAGCACTCATGGTTGACCGTATCACCGCTCTGGTAGTCAAAGATTCGCTGGAGGCAATTTCTGAGGAAATGAGCAAAACGGTGGAGCGGACTGCAGTCCATCCGCTGTTTAACGAGGTCCACGACTATTCGACCGGGGTGTTCTTCTACGACGGACACGATGTCCGCCTGGTTGCCCGAGCAACGGCCATCCCGGTCCATATCTTTGCCTCCATTCTGTCGGTCGAAGCGCTGATGGACACCTTTGGCGACGACCTGCACGAGGGCGACGTGGTGATGGTCAACGATCCCTATTACGGCGGGACGCACCACGCCGACTGGACGGTCATGAAGCCCGTCTTTTTTGACGGCAAGCCGGTCCTGTTCCCGTCCGTCCGCGCCCATATGGCCGATTTCGGTGGACCGGTGGCCGGCGGCTATAATCCCGAGGCCAGGGATATCTGGCAGGAAGCCCTGCGTATTCCGCCCATCAAACTGTTTGAGAAGGGACAGCTGCGCGAGGATGTCCTGGACTGGATCCTGGCCAACTCGCGCATCCCGCAGGTGCTGCGGGGAGATCTGGCGGCCATGTTCGGAGCGTGCAATCTGGCCGAACAACGCATTCAGGCCCTGTTTGCCAAGTACGGCGGTGAGGTCGTCAACGACAGCATCGAGTACACCCTGGACTACGCCGAAAAACGCTTCCGGGCCGAGGTCGCCAAGTGGCCCGACGGCCGCTACCGGGGGACCGCCGTCCTCGACCACGACAGCCTGGGCAGCCACGATGTCGAGGTCACGGCGACGATACACATTGAGGGCTCGGACCTGAGCGTCGATTTTGCCGGCTCGAGTCCCGAAACACCGGGTTTTGTCAACAGCCCGTTCGGCAACACCGCGTCGTGGGTGTATACCGCCCTGTGTTCGGTGCTGCCCGACGACATCCCGATCAACTCCGGGGTGTTCCGGGCGGTTCGCATCAGCGCGCCCGAGGGCACGGTGGTCAACCCGCTGCCGCCCGCGCCGTGCATGTTCAGCACGGTGGTCATCGGCGGGGATATCGGCACGGCGACGATGCGCGCCCTGGAGCAGGCGATCCCTGACCGGGCCGGGGCGGTGTCGCTGAACTACTGCCTGTGTACGACCTACGGCCACGACTCGCGCTACGGCGCGATGTTTGTGACCATCGAGTACGGCAACACCTTGGTGGCGGCCAGCGGCACCCGGGGCAGCGATGGCTGGGGCGGCTGGCCGGCGCCGATGTGCGGGCTGATCTATTCCACGGTCGAGATGAGCGAGATTCAGTTTCCGTTTTTCTACCACCAGTACGAGTACGTTGCGGACACCGCGGCCGCCGGCCAGTGGCGCGGCGTGCCCGGCTTTGCCATGAAGCGCGAGAGCGTGCGGGACGAGTCGATCATCAACGTCGCCCTGACCGGGGTGCGACATACCGCGCCGGGCTATGCGGGCGGCAGAGACGGCGCCAGCAGTCGCTATGTGCTCAACTGGGGCACCGAGCATGAGGAAGAGGTGCTGGAGTCGGCGGCCAACCGGCCCTCCCCGCCGGGCTCGATCATTGCCACCTTCAAGGGCGGCGGCGGTGGCTGGGGCGATCCGCTGCGGCGCGACCCGCAAAAAGTCCTGGACGATGTGCTCGACGAGTACCTCAGCGTCGAACGAGCCGAACAGGATTACGGGGTGGTGATCGACCCCGAGACGCTGAGCCTGGATATGGAAGAGACTATTCGGCGCCGGGCGCGCCTGGCGAAGTGAGCGCCGGCGGTGGAATGAAAAGGGCGTGTACGCCTGCTGCCCTTGCTAGGCGACTTCTTGCATCGGACGTGTTTTCGGTTGTGGAAGCCCTCGCCCGGAAGTCTGGAGTGCGGTCAGAACCTCGTCCACGACCTGACACAGTTCTTTGTAGAGCGTGATAGGGTCGCTGCCGTAAATCCCTGTAATCACGTCAGGACAGCGGCCTAAATAACCCCCGTCCTCATCGCTCCACTCGATCCACTTGTGGTACTGGTCACTCGGTCTCATTTCCTATCTCCGCGCCAGGATAGCCCCTATTGAGCCCGAAGCACAAGCTTTGTGTAGCCTCACCGCTGGAGGGCTCAGATGGGGGCTGGAAAATTGCAGAAAACCCAGGCAAGGTAGAGCCACAATCATGGCTAGAGCAATTCACCATTATGTGTAGCCGTGTAGGTCAGGTTAGCCGGAGGCGTAACCTGACATCCCGTACGTGTCGGATTACGCTCCGCTAATCCGACCTACTACACCCTATCGTGAAGCGCACTA
>WTHE01000440.1 GCA_011523315.1 Candidatus Binatota bacterium | reverse complement strand
GAGGGGCTGTTTGCCGCCGAGCGCAAAAAATCCCTGCCGTTTTTTCCCCGTCGGGTAGGGGTGGTCACCGCCCAGACCGGGGCGGCCATCCACGATATTCTGACCATCCTGTATCAGCGTTGTCCCCACACCCACGTCCTGCTGCGGCCGACCAGGGTCCAGGGAGCCGGAGCCGGGGCCGAGATTGCGGCCGGCATCCAGGACCTGAATGCGCACGCCCAGGCCGAGGTCATCATTGTCGGGCGGGGTGGGGGCTCGCGCGAGGATCTGAGCGCCTTCAATGAAGAGGTGGTAGCCCGGGCCATTGCCGCCTCCGAGGTGCCGGTGGTGGCGGCGGTGGGACACGAGATTGACCTCAGCATTGCCGACCTGGTGGCCGACCGCCGCGCCCCGACCCCGACTGCGGCGGCCGAAATGGTGATGCCGCGCTGGGACGAGTTACAGGCTCACATCGCCACCCAGGCGCGGAGCCTGGCCCTGGCCATGCAACGCCATGTGACCCGACGGCGGCAGGCAGTGCTGAGTCTGGGCCAGCGTATCCGCGACCCGCGCCACGACCTCGGTGTCCGACAGCGTCAGCTCCAGGCTCTGGCCGCCCGCCTGCGGGGTGGGTTTCAACGCCGGACCGAGCGTGCTCAGGCCCGGCTCCAGGAGCTGAGCACCGCGCTCGGCAGTCTCAGCCCCTTGGCCGTCCTGGGCCGGGGCTATAGTCTGACGCGGACGATTCCGGTCGGCACGGTAGTCGTTGACGCCGGGCAACTCAGGCCGGGCGATCAGGTCCGCCTGATGTTTGCCGCCGGCGAGGCGATTGCCCGCATAGAACAGACCCAGGAGGGGGATGAGTAGGGTGAAAGAGCCGCCACAAACGTTTGAGGCCGGGCTGCACGATCTGGAAGGGATTGTGGAGCGGATGGAAACTGGGGAGTTGTCGCTTGAGGACGCCCTGGGCGCTTTTGAGGAAGGGGTGGGGTTGGTCCGCCACCTGGGCGAGCAGCTGGCCGGGGTCGAGAAGCGCCTTGAGGTGCTCAGCCGCGATCAGGACGGGGTGTTCCAGCTCCACAGCCTGCCGACCGAAGACGACGAAGAGAACCGGCAGGAAGAGGACCGGGAAGAGGACGGGGACGCGTGAATCTGAGCCGCTATATGAAGGAACGCCAGCGTCTGGTTGACCGGACGCTCAGAGCGCTGCTGGCGCCGTCCAGCGGCAAGCCGCCCCGGACGCTGGACCGAGCCATGCGCTATAGTCTGTTTTCCGGCGGTAAGCGCATCCGGCCCATTCTGGCCCTGGCCAGCGCCGAGGCGCTCGGCGCCCGGCTTGAACCGGTCCTGCCGTTTGCCTGCGGCCTGGAAATGATCCACGCCTATTCCCTGGTCCACGACGATCTGCCGGCCATGGATGACGACGACCTGCGGCGCGGCAAGCCGACCAATCATGTGGTGTTTGGCGAGGGTATGGCCATCCTGGCCGGCGACGGACTGCTGACCGAGGCGTTCCGGGTGATGGCCGAGGGCGCGCTGGCCGCCCCGCAGCGGGGCAAGGCGGCGCTGCGGGCGCTGCACGAGGTGGCGGCTGCGGCCGGCGCCGGCGGCATGGTCGGCGGACAGGTGTTGGACCTTGAGGCCGAAGAGAAGAAGCCGACCCGGACTGTGGTCGAGGCGATTCATACCCGCAAGACCGGGGCGATGATCCGGGCTGCGGTTCGGGTCGGCGGGCTGCTGGGCGGCGCCACCCCGCGCCAGTACGAGCGCCTGGACCAATATGGAACGGCGATCGGTCTGGCCTTTCAGGTGACCGACGATATTCTGGATATCGAGGGCGGCACGGAAAAGACCGGCAAACGCGAGGGCCGCGACGCCGAGCTGAACAAGGCCACCTATCCGGCCGCCATCGGTCTCGACCGGTCCAAGCGTCTGGCGCGCCAGCTGCGCGAGGACGCGCTCTCGGCGCTCCAGCCCTTCGGGCCTGCGGCCGAGCCGCTGCGTCAGATCTGCCACCTGATCGTTGATCGCGCCGCGCCTGCCCAAACCTGACCCACACCGTGTCTGTGCCCCTGTTGTGGCTGACCGCAAACACCCCGCCCGCCGCGAACGCCTCGACGTACTCACCGTTCAGCGCGGTCTGACCGCCAGCCGCGAGCAGGCCCGGCGGCTCATCATGGCCGGCGCCGTTGTCGTCAACGACCAGCGGGTTGACAAGCCGGCCACTCTGGTCGATAGCGCGGCTCAGGTTCGCATTAAGGACCACGCCCGCCCGCGCTACGTCAGCCGTGGCGGTCTCAAGCTGGAAGCCGCGCTGCGGGCCTTTGAGGTCGAGGTTACGGGCCGGATCGCGCTCGATGTCGGCGCCTCGACCGGTGGGTTCACCGACTGTCTGCTGCAACACGGCGCGGCCCGGGTCTTTGCCGTTGATGTCGGCTATGGACAGTTGGCCTGGTCGTTGCGCCAGGACCCCCGGGTGGTGAATATCGAGCGTCAGAATATCCGCACGCTCGATGGGCTGAGCGCCCAGCCC
>WTHE01000124.1 GCA_011523315.1 Candidatus Binatota bacterium | reverse complement strand
ATGTTGAGTTAGGCCGGGCGACGGTGCGGGTGACGACCGTGGGAGCAGGAGAAGACGAAGAGTTCCTGCGGGGCGTGGCGGGGGCGTGTGTGGCCGAAGACTTCCCCGATCTGGGTCAGACCGTCACGCTGGAGTGGCAACAGCCCCAGCAGAACTTTGTGATTACGGACGTGGAGTGAACGCGGCTGGCTGGTAACGCCGTGCTGCGCCGCCCCCTCCCTTCGGGTTCGGGGCGGCTGCCCCTCCAAGCGCTCGCGGCCTCTGCCCAGCGGCCTTCGTCCCTGCCTGCGCCTTACAACTCAACAGGCGCCCTGCCACAAATCCGGCCGGCAAGGCAGCTCCGCACCTGAGCGCCCGACAGAGTGCATCTTCCTATCATTCGACAGCGACACGGGCTCCGGCCGTGTGCTAGGAAGCCTCTCCGAGTGTCGGTCACTCCATCATCCCCACCGACACCGTGCCGCCCCGCTGACCGCTCAGCCGAGGACGTGGAGAGGGGGCTGGAAGAGGAAAAGCGGACCTTGTTCTTGACACACCTGCGGTATTTGGCAGCGGCCACCCTTACCAATTCGACAGCGCTGGCCGTACCGGCGGTCGAGGCCCAGCCCGCCGCGCTGTTTCCACCGGTCAATGAAAACACCGTGCCCGGTCCCAGGCCCCTGGTCGTCACTGGCGAGCAGGGCGGCGGTCCGGTGCAACGCTGCAATTGAGGTCTATCCATGCGTCAAGCCCTCCTTCTTCTTGTAACCCATCCGCTTCTGTCAAAAATCATGTACGCAACAGTTTCCCTGGTCTCCCCCCCTCGGGCCGCGATGTCCCGGTGGGGGAAGGCGGTCGCGGCATTTGTCGTGCTCACCGCCCTCCTAGCGCGCGCCATACCCGCGGCCGCAACCTATGACTTAGTGACTAATTATCTACAGCCCGAGGCTACGCATGTAGCCTTTCGTTTTAGGGACGTTGCGCAAAGATTCACCACAGGTTCGAGATCGGAAGGGTACACCCTGCTCCAGTTCATAGTCCACACAGTGGATGGGATCACCGGTCCTGGGCGGCCCGCGGGTCCTGCAAGCGACCGCCCAATACATTATACATTAGGCGATTATCAGTGCACGGGCGACGAGTCGTCCCTGCTAGACTGTCCCTACGTGGGGGCTCGCTTTTCGCTCTCCGTGTGTCGGGTGCTCGCCAGTGGGTACCCGGACATGTCGGCTTGTACGAAACTCGACTCGCCTGACAGCTTTGAGTTTGGGAGGCTGACCTTCACTGCCCCGTCTGGCGATGACGCGGAGGATATCCTCCTCGCGCCAAATACGGTTTACACCCTGCTGATAGAGCTCAAAGACAAACAGGGTCTAGTTGGTGTGGGGCTCATCTCAACCGAGTCGAACGCGGAGGATGACCAATCCTCGCCTGGATGGTCAGTCGGGGATTCTCTCGATTATGAAAGCGACGAGGGCAGTTGGGTCTCCCACCAGACGAGATCGTTCCGACTCTATGGCTATAGCAACCACGACGCTCCGACTGCCGTGATCTCCGGGGTGGCCGTGACCTCGACGCCGGATTCCGGTTCCTACCGCCCGGGCGACAGTATCGAGTTCACGGTCGGATTCAACAAAGCGGTGACGGTGGCGGGCGACCCGGAGTTCCTCTTCTCACTCGGGGATGTCACCAAGGCCGCAAGTTACGACGCCGCCAACAGCACCACAACGAGACTGGTGTTTACCTACACGGTGCAGGCCGGCGATGAGGACGCCGACGGTATTGAGGTCGGCCCCGGGCCGCGGACCTTCAGGCTCGACGACGACGACTCCATCCAGGAGTCGGAGGACGAGACAGACGCCCTGCTTGACCACAACGCGCTCGGAACGCTGTCCCGCCATAAGGTTATGAGCAGAGACGCGACCCTGAGCAGGTTGGCGCTGTCGGCGAACAAGGCACCCGTCGCGCTCAGCCCGGCCTTCACACCAGAGGGCACACGTTACACGGCGTCCGTGAAGAACGGGGTCGACACAATCACCATCGAGCCGACGACCAACCACGCCCGCGCCCGCGTCGCCTACCGCGACGACTCCCGCGGCGCCCGCAACGCGGAGCTTCGTGACGCCGACTCGCAGCAAGACAGCCAGGAGGTGGCCCTCAGGGTCGGCCAGAACACCATCACGGTGCAGGTCACCGCCGAGGACGGCACCACGACGCAGACCTACACCGTGACGGTCACCCGGGCGGACGTGCCTGTCAGCAACGACGCGGTATTGCACGCGCTGGCGCTGTCGAACGCAGCGGACGATTCAGCCATTGCGCTCAGCCCGGCCTTCACGTCAGGCCACCGGAGCTATAGGGCGTCCGTGGCTCACGGGGTCGCCACAATTACCATCAAGGCGACGCCCAACCACAGCCGCGCCCGCGTCGCCTACCGCGACGCCGATAACGTGGAGCTTCCTGACGCCGATTCGCAGCAGGACGGCCGGCAGGTGGCCCTCAGGGTCGGCCAGAACACCATCACGGTGCAGGTCACCGCCGAGGA
>WTHE01000688.1 GCA_011523315.1 Candidatus Binatota bacterium | reverse complement strand
CCAGCATCCAGTTCAGGGTGTACAGCTCCAAGAGCTGAGAACCGATGTAGGCCAGAAACAGGAGGACGAGACCAACCAGCATCTGCACCGCTCGGGTGCCGCGGATCAGATGAATGATCCAGTACACCCCACAGGCGATGAGGACGACATCAAGCAGGTCTTGCCAGCGCAGTTGAACGAAGAGATCGGCCATGGAGCTTAGGCCACCGCCCCCGCACCAATCTGAGCGACCGTCCGTCTGGACAGGGGCGGTACCTGTACGACGGCGGCGGGGCACCTCCCGAGGACACCCCTCGAACAGTGGCCGGGACAGGCGGCGGGTGGCATTGGCGGCCTCACCTTTCGGACTAGGCTCCGGCTGGTGCCGGGGAATCCTTCATCCCGTCCGGCTCTTTGCCAAACAGCTCAATCATCTTGGCAATCTCGGCTCCGTCAAGGACTTCCTTCTCCAGCAGGTGTTCGGCCATCTTGTGCAAGACCTCGATATTGGTCTGCAACAGCGCCTTGGCCCGCTCATAGGCGTTCATGATGATCTGACGCACCTCGGTATCAATCTCAATCGCCGTCTGCTCAGAATATTCTTTCATCTGGGTAAAATCGCGGCCCAGAAAAATCTGCTCATCCTTTTTGCCAAACGTCATCGGCCCCAGCTTCTCGCTCATCCCCCACTCACACACCATACGCCGGGCCAGTTCGGTCGCTTTCTCAATATCGTCGCCCGCGCCGGTCGTGGTATGGCCGAGCACAATCTCTTCTGCCACCCGACCGCCAAACATGATCGCCAGCCGCTTGAGCACATAGTCTTTGGAGAAGGTATGCCGGTCGTCGACCGGGACTTGCTGGGTCACGCCCAGCGCCATGCCGCGCGGGATGATCGAGACCTTGTGGACCGGATCGGTACCCGGGGTGAGTCCGGCGACCAGCGCGTGGCCGGCCTCGTGGTAGGCGGTGTTGCGTTTCTCTTCGGATGTCAGGATCAGGCTGCGCCGCTCAGCTCCCATCAAGACTTTGTCTTTGGACAGCTCAAAGTCTTCCATGCCGACTTTCTCTTTGTTCTGGCGGGCGGCCAGCAGGGCGGCCTCGTTCACTAGGTTCTCAAGATCGGCCCCGGAGAAACCCGGCGTTGCCCGAGCCAGAGTTTCGACATCAACACTCTCGTCGGTTGGCACCCGACGGCTGTGGACGCGCAGGATCTCTTCACGGCCACGGACATCCGGGCGGGGCACGACCACCCGCCGATCAAACCGTCCCGGCCGCAGCAGGGCCGGATCGAGCACGTCGGGCCGGTTGGTGGCGGCAATCAGGATCACCCCCTCATTGGCCTCGAAGCCGTCCATCTCGACCAGGAGCTGATTAAGCGTCTGCTCGCGTTCGTCGTGGCCACCGCCCAGCCCCGCCCCGCGGTGGCGACCGACCGCGTCAATCTCGTCAATAAAGATCAGGCACGGCGCCTGTTTTTTGCCCTGGATGAACAGGTCGCGAACGCGCGACGCACCGACCCCGACAAACATCTCGACAAAGTCGGAGCCGCTGATGGAAAAGAACGGCACCCCGGCCTCGCCGGCAATCGCCCGGGCCAGCAGGGTTTTCCCGGTCCCCGGCGCGCCAACCAGCAGCACGCCCTTGGGAATCCGGCCACCCAGGCGGGTGAACTTTTTGGGGTCTTTCAGAAAGGCGATGATCTCTTCCAGCTCCTGTTTGGCCTCCTCGATACCCGCGACATCACTAAAAGTCACTGTCTGTTGATTTTCGGTCAGCACCTTGGCGCGGCTCTTGCCAAACGACATGGCCTTGCCCCCGCCCATCTGCATCTGGCGCATAAAGAACACCCAGACGCCGATCAGCAGCAGCATTGGGAACCATTGGACCAGGACTGCCACATACCACGGATCGCCATCCTCGGGCCGGGCGCTGACCCGCACGCCCTGCTCGCGCAGGGTGTGCATCAGCTCGGGATCGTCCGGCGCAAAGGTGCTAAAGCGGCTGTCGTCGCTAAAGCGGCCGTGGATCGTCTGTCCCTGTATGGTGACCTCGGAGACTTCTCCGCGTTGGAGAGCGGCAAAGAAATCGCTGAACGCGACCTCGGGTTTTGGGGACTGCTGGCGGCTGAATACGTTGAACAGCAGGAGAATCATGAGTCCCAACACCAGCCATAAAGCGAGATTGTGTGAAACCTTGTTCACTCCTTAGCCCCCTTCCGTTACCTGCGGCCAACCTAACATAGTTCTACTTTCTCCGGCAATGGGCTGACCACACACTGGCATACCGCACGCGTCGTCGGCGTCACCAGCCCGACCTTGCCCCGGACGTGGCCGGGCACCCAGGCTACCTCGGCATCGTTATCCGCCACAACGACCAGGGGAAAGACCGGGCGCAGGCGGCGCGGCAGCTTGGCATCACTGAAGACAGCGTGAATTTTCTTTCGGCCAGTCATGCCCAGGGGAGAAATCCGGTCTCCGGGGCGTGCGTTCCGGATGAGGAGTCCTGAGGCCACCAGCCTGGCGTCAAACACGGCCTGCCACGGGTCGACCGTTCGCGCCTGGGCCGGAGCAGCCTGCCACGCGACCGGCGCCCCCAGCCGACACCGCCAGCCGCTGCCGGGAAGGTGGGGGACGGCGGGCAGCCTCAGCTCTTGTCCACAGACGAGGGGATGGGCGTAGGGTTCGGCGGCGAATCGCTTTGGCTCGGCGATCAGACAGCCGTGCTCGACCCGCACCTGGAGGCTGCCGGGCAGTTCAACAGTCCCCCGAATCCGGCCCTCGGCCAGGGCGCACACCTGCTCAATGTGGCGAAAGCCATGCTCACGGTCGGGGTTGGCGCGTTCCAGCCACTGACGCACGATGCGTGTTCGCAGGGCTGCGGGCTCCGCCGCCCAGGCGAGCAGGCACAGGCCGGGCCCGCCGTCCCGCGCCTGCTCGACGCGCTCCCGCGCTCCGGTTGTCGCGGCTTCGAGCCAGTCCTCCTCTGCGCGCAGGGTGTCGGCCAAGTGAACCAGATGACGGGTGATACGGGGCGAGAACTCGGCCGCCAGCAGCGGCAACAGACGGTGCCGAATGCGGTTGCGGGCATAGTGCAGATCGGCGTTGCTGGGATCGGTCACAGAGGAGAGCCTGCGCTCGGCCAGATACGCCAGGACTTCCTGCCGCGTACAGTCCAGCAGCGGACGGATGAGCCGCGTATCCCCCCGCGTCCCGATTGTTCGGCTCGGCGGCATACCGCTCAGGCCGCGCCGGGCACTGCCCCGCAGGAGCCGAAACAGCACGGTTTCGGCCTGGTCGTCCCGGGTATGGGCCAGAGCCAGATAGTCCAGCTCCTCCCGCTCCATTGCCACGCCAAAAAACCGGTAGCGCTCGGCGCGCGCCCAGGCTTCGAGGCCATGTGGGGGGGAGGAGTCCAGTTTCTTGACCACACACGGCAGCTGCCAGCGCCGACACAGCCGCTCGACGTGACGCTGTTCACGCTCGGCTTCCGGCCGCAGCCCATGGTTGACGTGGAGCACGCTGAGGTGCAGTCGGCTGCTCTTCGGTTGGGCCAGCAGGGCGCTCAACAGGGCCACCGAGTCGGGTCCACCCGACACCCCGACTCCAATACGGATGGGGCGCCCGCCCGGACCAGCATCTCCTTGGGAGGAAAAAAACCGTGCCAGAGCGGTTTTGACCTTGCGTTCGAGCGGAGAAAAACGCAAGCGATTTTTCACATTTAGACTCCAGGAATGCACCCTTCCATACACCAAGCCTGGAGCGGTCGGCAAGGTCCTTGTGCCACGGCGAGAAGCTTGGCATGATGCCGAGCTGTGCGGCACCGCGTATCGGCATATCTATTGACACATCTTCGGTGGGCTGTGTTTGTTGGCTGCCTGCTTGGACCAGGGCTCGTTTCAGCCACCGACCCCCCTATCTGGAATCGATCACTCCCGCCAGGTCTGGCAGAGCTGCTCCACGAACTCCACCAGAAATATGGTCCCGATACGATTGCCCTCTTGGGCCGTCTGCTCGATACCGCCAGACGCAGCGGCGGCCTGCTCACCGCATCGGTGGAAGTGGTCGGCATCGAAACCCGGCAAGACCAGACCTTTCTGACTTTTCGGGTCCAGACCGGCCTGATCTATAACTCTCAAGTGCTGAACCAAACCGACCGGCTGGTGGACCTGTGGACCAAGATTGTGGCCCAGTCGTTCTTGGCCTTTGACACCCTGGAATTTCCGGCCGACGGCGTGCTGCTGGCCCTCCACTACCACTCCAGACCCTACGCCAACCTCGAGCAGCTGAACGCGGTGCTCGACGACCCCGCTCAGGCGGGCGAAGCCGGAGAGGTCAAGTTTTACTTCCCGACAGAACCCCTGCACGCTTTTCTGAACAAAGAACTCTCGGCTCAGGAGCTGCTGGCCCACGCCAGCGTTCTTGTCGACGGAGTCCCGGTCAGCCTCCAGCTTCCTCCAGTCCCAAAGAGCCAGACCTAGGCGATCTGATCCCCGGACCCCACGGGCTGCCGGCTTCACCGAACAGACGCGATGCCATACTGGCGGAGCGTGTCCTCCACGGTCGGCCGACCGAGCCGGATGCGGTCATCGTTCAACAGGTAGGAGAAGATATAGCCCAGGCCAAGCATCAGAATCCCGATCAAAAAGCAATAGATCATAGCCCGGTCGGGATAGCTGTCCTTCAGATAGCCCACGTACAGGGGGCCGAAAATCCCTGCCGCAGCCCAGGCCGTCAGAATCGCCCCGTAGATGGTGGACATCTTCTTCGTGCCAAAGACATCGAGGACAAAAGACGGCATGGTGGCAAAGCCGCCTCCGAAGCATAAGAGCACGTAACACACGAGCGCGGAAAAGACCCAGGGGTTGCGCTCGGTCATCAGAATACCGAAGACGATCATCTGACTGGCGAGCAGGATTCTGAAGACCCGAACGCGGCCGATCCGGTCCGAGAGCAAGCCCCAGAACAGCCGCCCTACTCCGTTACACAGCGAACTGACGGCGATCAGTGTCGCTCCATACTCGGCCAGCGTCGCCGGCTCCACCGAGGGGTCGGCCAGCCCCCACACTTCCTGCAGGAGTTGCGACTGAAAGCTGATGACGGAGATGCCCGCCGCGATGTTGAAAAAAAAGACGATCCACATGAAGACGAACTCGGAAGACCACAGATAGGGCGTCACCGTATCGTTCGATTCCGGCTCAGCGTGCCGAGGACTTGTACTGACGGGTTCGCTCCCGGCCGGAGGATCGCTCAAAGCCAGGCTGGAAGGCAGCAGGATGCACGCAAAAACAAGCCCCAGCCACAAGAAGATCAGGGCCAGGTCTCCTCCGGTTCGGAGAATCAGAAAGGGCGCCAGGCCCTTGCTTAAAATGAGCGCCCCGACCCCGAAACCCATCACCACAATGCCGGTCGCCAGGCCCTTGTAGTCCGGAAACCACTTGGCTGCGGTAGCGACCGGCGTCACATAGCCAAATCCGATTCCCATCCCACCAATAACCCCATAGCCGAGATAGAACAGCCCGATGGAGTCCAGGTGCAGGGCCAGACTGGCCACAAGATAGCCGCCCGAAAACATGGCGCTGCCGACCAGCGCCAAGCGTCGCGGCCCGAACCGCGGCAGGGCTGCGCCCGCCCAGGCCGCAGCGGTGCCCAAGGAAAAAATCGCGATACTGAAAGCCCAGGCCGTTTCCGTAAACGACCAGCCGAGCTGCCTGACGAGGAGCGTTTGAAAGAAACTCCACGCATACACCGTCCCGAAACACAGCTGCAGGACGACGCAGAACAGGGCAATGATCGAGCGCGGGAGCCGAGCCTGTGGTTTCGCCATTCTCACTCCATCGCCTCGAATTTTCCCATGCCATCCGCCCCGCAACGCGCCGTCGGAACTCCCGTGCCGACAGCGCTAACTCTCGCTTCCGGGCGGTGCCACCCGCTCTTCGCCCTCGGCAACGGTGCGCTCTGCCACGCCATCGCTTCCGGGCGGTGCCGCCTGCCCTCCTTTGGCGTCCCGGCCCTGGGCGAAATAGAGGAACAGGCGGGCCAGTTGGCCGACCTCGTCGTTTCGCCCCAGCAGCTTGTCGTCCGCCGCTCCCGCGCCATCCCGGCCACGCGCCAGCTCCACCGCATAGGCCAGCAGGTCGCCCAGCGGCTTGGCCGCCAGGTTGACGAACCAGATGGCGGCAAAGACGCCAACAACCAGGATGATCGAGATCAGATATACCTGGCGCCCGATCGCTCTTTGAATTTTCAGCGCAATCAGGCCCGTGTCCATGCCGACATGCACGGTGCCCGCAACGCCGGCCAGAATCGGGCTGCCCACTTCCACGAAATCTCCCATGCCGGGCAGATTGCGTTCCACGGTCTCGGTACGCGTCGCGTCTCCGAGCCGAATCTCCTCGGGAATGCCGGGAACAAAGGTGTGGGCCAGCAACTCGCCTGTTTCGTCCGTGATGTAGATGTAGCGGATGCTCTGAATTTCGACGAACTGGTCGATGAGCGATTGCAGGGCCGCCAGATCCCGATTCAAGAGAATGTCCACGCTCGAATCGGCGATAGTCTTGGCAATGTTCTTGCTGTTGCTCTCGTACTCCTCCGATAGGTGCGTATCGACCGTGTAGACACACAGGATGGAGGTTGACAGGCTGATCACCCCAAACAGAAAAAACACGCCGAACAGCGTTTTCTGAAAAAGTTTGTGGACCTTCATGTTATGAAAATCTGGCTTCCCAATTATCCAGCGTCACAAACCGGCCCTCAGCGACAACGGTATAGTAGACTTGCTGGAGACCTTGACGACGCTCGGGACCAAAGGAAACCGGCTCCCCAATGCCGAGATCGAAATCCCGGACGCTGAACACCGCCTTCTCGAGACGGCCGCGGGCCGGGTCGTCGCCAAGCCGGCGCAGCACTTCCACCATCAGCTTGGCGTTGAGGAAGCCCTCGAGGCTGACGAAGCTGTGGGCAAAGGGCGTGTAGGCTTCCTTCAGCAGTGCTGTGGGGGGCTGCGGATCGTAGCGTTGCATCAATGCCCGATACTCTCTGACGGCCGGTATGGCGGTTTCTTCATAACTCGGCACGACCTGAGAGTTGACCAGCAGCCGCGTATACGGATCGCTGTCGCCACCCATCTCGGTCAGGAGTTTCAACAGGTTTTCGCTGCCGACAAAGGACAGGTTGGCAATCGGCACCCGCAGCCCGAGGTCCACTGCATCACGCACAAAGGCCGCGCAAGCCGCATACGAACCGATACAGATCACCGCCTGAGGCTCGGACGCCTTCAATATTTCGACCTGCCTGCGCATGCTGGCGGTGAACTGTTCGCCCCGGCGGTAGGTTGCCTCGCCGACAATCCGTTCCCCGTACTGCTGGAGGGCGCGTCTGACCCCCGCCCAGCCGCTCCGGCCATAGGCGTCGGCCTGGTAGAACACGGCAAGGCGTCTGCGCTTGATGCGCACGAAATTATCGACCAGACCGGCGGTTTCCTGGCGATAGGAAGCGCGCAGATTGAAGGCGAAGTCGCCATACGGCGGCTCCCGCTGCGGCTGCGCGCCGGTAAAGGGGAAGAACAACAGGATATTCCGGTCCTGGAACTTCTTGAGCATGGGCAGGACACGGGTCACCGTTGGCGTGCCAACGTAGCCGAACAGCAGAAACACCTGGTCTTGCAGCATCAGCTGCATGGTGTTCCTGACCGACGGGTCGGGTTGGTAGCCATCGTCATACGTTTTGAGCGTCACCCTGCGACCGGCCACGCCCCCGAGTCGGTTGACATGCGTGAAGTAGGCGCTGGCCCCCCGCCACAGCTCAATGCCCAACCCTCGGGAGGGACCGGAGAATGCCGCCGACACCCCAAGAATAATCTCGGTGTCGGTCAGACCGGACGCCGTCCGTTGGTCCGACGGGTTTGCCTGCGGCGCAGACTGGTCGGCGATTGCCTCCAGAGGTTTCAGCCACGGTATGACCAGACAACAGCGCAAACCGGAACGGAGCAGCGCTCTCCGTGTCAGTGCGCTCATAGCCCCACCTCTCGCTCCGGCGGCAAACAGCCCGATTCTTCCTCCGCAGCGCGTAGGCAAAGGCGTTCGTGGGGCAGCATGCCGGACGAACCTCCCTCTCTCCAGCCGCGTTCGGGCCATACCGTCTGTATCAGGGCCGCGTGACCCGCTCGGAGAAGAGTGCTCTGGACGAGCCCATAAGCGAGTGTCGTTCCATTGATGCGACGCGGCTCAAGGTGGTCTCGACGGTTCGAGCGACACGGCCGGGGAGCGAGGCAGTCTCCGTCCGAAGCCGATGACGCGCGACTGTTCAGCCCGTTTACTCCTCGGCGGCCTCGTCTGGATTTCCGGTCAGAAACACCGCAGCGGCCGATATCGCGGTCAGCACCACCGCAGCCCCGGCAACGATCTGCATAAAGATGGCGAGGGGATCCATGGCTTTTCTCCTTGGCTGAGGCTGGAACTCCAGCGTGTGTTGATATACGGCGCAGACGTAGCGACGGGCAGAATCGAACTGCCGACCTAGGGATTATGAGACCCTCGCTCTAGCCTACTGAGCTACGTCGCCACGGCGTCCCTAGCGGGACAACTCGGGATATTAGCCGACAAGACCCCGGCTCGGCAAGCCCGCCCTAGCCGCCCCTCAACCACTGCCGGCCGACGTCAACGACTCGGACCTGGCGGCTGCCCTTTGCCACCTGGTACACGGTCTTGGTGGTCCATTCGAGGCACGACAAACGCCCCCCATACACCAGACCCGTATCGATTCCGACCTTGTAGGGCAGGTGGAAGCGCAGCTCAGGCTGGGGCGTATGCCCGTAAACGACCGTATACGGCAGGGAATGGGGCTTATCGATGAACTCGTGGCGAATCCACAGCAGGTGTTCGACCCCCTGGTCTGCGAGCGGACGTTGGGGATCAATACCGGCGTGGACGCACAAAATATCGTGACCGAGGTCGTGGTCGGGCTCCCGACCGGAAAAGGACAGGCCTAAGCCACGCAGAAAGGCGATATGCGTCTCGGGGATACGCGCGGGCAGAGCCATGACATTGGGCCAGCAGCCGTAGCTGTCCAGGGTTTGAATCCCGCCATTCATCAGAAACGCCTCGCCGTAGCCTCCCCCGTAGCCGAGAAAGTCGAGGAACATATCCTCATGGTTGCCCCTGAGAAAGGTCAACCCACACACCTGATCGGCCCGCAGCGCCAGCAGCAGGTCAATCACCTCACGCGCTCCGGGACCACGGTCGATATAATCGCCCAAAAAGACGAGATGATCCGCGGCCTCAAGGGCCAAGGTGCCCAGCAGAGCCTCCAACTCGGCCGGGCAGGCGTGGATATCGCCGACGATGAACAAACGCGCCATGTCTCTCAAGCCTGCGCCTGGGCTAACGGCCGGAGTAACGGGGCTCGCGTTTCTCCAAAAAGGCGCTCAGCCCTTCCCGAAAGTCGGCCGTACGGGCCATCTTGCGCTGCTCGGCCATCTCGTAGCTCAACACCTCATCCAGGCTGCTCTCCAAAGCGTGGTGGAGTGAGGCCTTGATTGCGGCCAGAGCCAGCGGAGCTTGCCGGGCCATCTTTTCGGCGTACTCGGCGCTGCACACGGGGAAGGCGTCGTGGGACACGACCCGATTCACCAGGCCCATGCGCTCGGCCTGTTCGGCATCAACCGCCTCGCCGGTCAGCGCCATCTCCACGCCCTTCAGGCCCGCCAGGCGGGGCAGCAGATAGCTGGCTCCACCGTCGATGGTCAGGGCACGCTGGACAAAGATGAGGGAAAAGCGCGCCTTTGAGGAGGCGAGACGCACGTCGCAGGCCAGGGCCAGGGAACAGCCGAACCCGGCCGCCACCCCGTCAACGGCCGCAATGACCGGCTTGGGCAGGTTCCAAATCGCACGGATCACGCCGTTGAAGCCGTCTTCCATCACGTCACCCGGCGGCCTGCCCTCAGACCGTCCGGCCCGCAGGTCGGCGCCCGAACAGAAGGCGCCACCCGCTCCGGTCAGCACCAGGACCCGACTGTCGGAATCGCGAGCCGCCTCGCCAAGGGCATCCTTGAGACTGAAAATCGTCTCACTATCCAGGGCGTTGCGCCGTTCGGGTCGGTTTATCGTGATCCACCGGACTCGGTTCCTCGTCTCGCTCAGCACGACCTTCGACATATTCGCCTTCCTTCTGCACCGCGCGCAAGGAGTCTCCCCACGCTTGACGCTTTCCCTTTCGGGCTGCTAGGGCTGCTGGGGAGTAGCCCATGACCATAACCCAATCACTCGCCCGAAACTACCTCTTCATCGCCGGCCTCGTCCTGATTGTGCTGGGGGTGGGGAATGCGGTCGCCGCCCTGACCAAGGTGCACGAGTACCGGGCGGTCCTGACGGCCACGACGCCCCAGGTCGAAGCCGCGACGGCGCTGGTCTTCCGTGGCGCCCAGCGCTACATCCCCAGCGAAGCCCGTGAGCGCTGGGAGATCGCCCAGGCCAAGCTGGACTTCTATCATGTCGTGCTGACGAGCGGCCGGCTGATGTTCGGTCTGGGTATCGCGTGTACGGCCCTGAGCCTGATTCGTTTCCGCCGCCGGCTGTCCGGGACACACCCGAGTCAGGCCCGAGAGACAGGCGCCAGCGCCCTTCAGGGCCGGCGGACAGGTGATATCACATAAAAGTGAGAAAATCGTCATACAGCGGTTGACATTCCGGCCCGCCTTGACTACCTTCGCAGTGCTTTAGTCAGGGGGAGTCATACCGTGCACGAGCCCGTTTCCGAGCATATTTCTCCGAGCTTTGAGCAGCTCCTGCAGAACGCAGCGGATGGCCGACAGCTGTCGGCGGCCGAGGGCTATCGCCTGCTCCACTGCACGGACGAGGAGTTCCCGGCTCTGCTGGCGACCGCCGGCGACCTGCGCAACCGCCACAAGGGCCGGACGGTCACCTACTCACGCAAGCTCTTTCTACCGGTCACCAACCTGTGTCGAGATCGCTGCTCGTACTGCACCTTTCGCAAGGACCCGCGCGACCCCGCAGCCTGGACCATGACCCGCGCCGACCTGCGCGAGTGGCTGGCCCGGGGCCAAGTCCAGGGCTGTAAAGAAGCCCTGATGTGTCTGGGCGACAAACCCGAACTGGTCTCGCGGGCCTACCGCACCACCCTGGCCGACCTCGGCCACCGGACCACGACCGACTACGTCTACGAGGCGTGCCAAATTGCGCTGTCGTACGGCATTCTGCCCCACACCAACGCGGGTATTCTGAGCGCCGACGAGATGCGCCGGCTCAAAGACGTGAACGTCAGCCTGGGCCTCATGCTGGAGAATATCAGCCCCCGGCTGCGCGAGCGCGGCATGGCCCATTTTTCGGCGCCGGACAAAGAGCCGGCGGTGCGGGTCAAGATGATCCGCGAAGCCGGCCAGCTGGAGATTCCCTTCACGACCGGGATTCTGATCGGCATCGGAGAGACGCGCGAGGAAGTCGTCGATAGTCTGCTCGCCATCCGCGACCTGCACGACGAGTACGGCCACATCCAAGAGGTCATCATCCAGAACTTCCGGGCCAAACCCGACACCCGCATGGCCGACGCTCCCGAGCCGGACAGCCCCGAGGTGGCCAAAACCGTAGCCGTTGCCCGGCTGCTGCTCGGCGGCCAGATGAATGTCCAAGCGCCGCCCAATCTCAACCCGGCCGATCATCGTCTCCTGCTGCGGGCCGGGATCAACGACTGGGGAGGCATCTCTCCGGTCACCAAAGACTATGTCAACCCTGAAGCCGCCTGGCCGCATCTGGACAGCCTGGCCCAGACCTGCCGAGAGGAGGGCTTCAGGCTGCGTGAACGGCTGGCCATTTACCCCGAGTATATTGATCGACCCGGCTGGCTGCTGCCGGCCCTGCGTCCGCGGACCGAGGAGTTGCAGGCCCAGGTCAGCGCCTGAACCGGCCCCGGCCAAGCGCATGCTTTCGGTCTGAAGAAGGAGACCCACTGTGGCAACCAACGGTCTTGCGAGCGTTCTCGAACATATCGATCCCCAGGTCAGCACGATTCTGCACCGAGCCCTGGACGGGAAAGAGGTGTCCTGGCAGGAAGGGCTGCGCCTGTGCGAGACGAACGGGCTGGATCTTCAGGTCATGTGCCTGGTTGCGGACGAGATGCGCCGGCGTCAGGTCGGCGAGGTGGTGACGTATGTGGTCAACCGCAACATCAACTTCACCAACGTGTGCATCAAACACTGCACCTTCTGCGCCTTCAGCCGCGAGTACCGTGAAGAGGAGGGCTATTTTC
>WTHE01000338.1 GCA_011523315.1 Candidatus Binatota bacterium | reverse complement strand
AAGCCCCTCTCCCCGTGAGGGAGAGGGGTTGGGGTGAGGGGTCTCCGGGCAGCCTATCGGTGGACGCTGTAATGTGCATCACACGTTGCCAAAGGGGAGTGGGTGAGACGGAGCAGTCATTTTCAAACTGACGCAGTACCCAAACGCCGGTCACGGCTCCACCTCGGGCGCTCGCACAATCTCGGCCTCGGCGCGCAGCCAGGCCAGATACTGGCGCAGGGCCGTGTCTTTTGCCCGCTGGAGGTAGACCGCTTCGACCCGGCTGCGTATCTCCTCGAAGGCCGGTGGGCGGGTCTCGTCAGCCTGCTCGAAGAGAGCCGCGTTATCGGCATGGAAGGCCCGCAGCTCCTCTCGGCTCGGCCGGGCGCTGGCGCTGTCGGTCACAATGACCGCCAACATCGCCCGGGTAATCGCCTGGCGAACAGCCCGGTCATGGTCAACCAGCCCCTCCGACACTGCGGCCTGGACCAGCAGCTCCTCTTCGATCAGACGCTCCAGGACGTGGACGCGGTCGGCCTGGGTCAGCGGGTTGCGCTTATCGCCGGCCAGCATGGCCACCGCCCGGCGGTAGTCGTCGGTTCTGATCGGCGTGCCGTTGACCACGGCAATCGCGTCGGCCGGCATGGCCGGCTGTAGCCTGCCATGCAGCGCCGACAGGATTCCGAGACACAGCCCGACCAGGCTGCCCAGCGCCAGCAGCATCACCGCCCGCCGGTCTGCGCGCAATCGCCTAGCGCTCCCCATAATCGACATAAATCGGCGACGACCAGGCGCGCTGGCCGACCAGGCTCAGACACTGGTCTTCGGCTTCGGTCTTGAAATCACCATAACACGGAGTGATGTCAACCGCCCGACCGTCGCGGTCAAAGGTGGTGCGGAGATTCCTGCCGTTGATCGTCGGCGTGTCTTCTTCGATGGCCCGCACGTAGTAGACCGTATCGCGCGAGAAGTCCGGGTCGCTGAACTCGAGCTGACAGCCGGCCTGACTGGGCTCGCAGCGAAACACCTGCCAGGCGTCTTCGATCAGCCCGTCGAGCGATTCGTCCGGGCTGTTCTGAGGACGGATACGAACGACCTCAATGCGGTCGATCACGTAGCGCTCGTCCGAGGGATGGTAGCACTCGTTCGAGCCGAGCTTGTCCAGCCGCCTGCGGGACAGCGCCTGGGTGACCCAGTCGGGACAGCCCGGCCGCTGCTTGAACGAGCCCACCGCCCGGACCCGAAAGCGCGGCGCCTGCCCCATGCTGGTCGCGCCGCCCATGGGCACGACGGTCGGCCCGCCCTCGGCGTCGGTGCCGTTCAGCAGCTCGAACCACAGCAGGATGCGCGGTCCGCTGGTGCCGTACACCTCACGACGTTTGAGCGCGTCCCAGATGGCCTGCCGGCTGCGGTCGGCGGCGTGGACGGCCACCAGCCCGCCCAGAGTCCAGAACGAGGCCAGCCGCTCGAACTCGGTGCCGCTCAGCCCCCGACTGCCGAGCAACACGTCCTGGGCCGGGACCGAGCGGGCGGCCGGATATTCGCCCCGACCAAACAATATCTCGCGCCAGTGGGCGTCGCGCTCGCCAAAGGTATCGGTCGCCTGCTGGCGGTCATACTGCTTGAAGCCGGTGCCCGGTCGAGCCGTGTGGGTGTCGGTCGAAGAGATAAAGCCCCAGCGGTAGCGCAGGGGCTTGTGCGGGTCGTCGAAGTTGCGCCGGGCCAGCCCGTACTGGACGCCGATAGTTGAAGGCCGGCAGAAAGATATCGCGCGCCTGGCCGGCGTCCAGCCACTCCTCGACCGTCGAGCCGGGCACGGTCCGCCAGGCCGAGATACTATCGACCTGGACATAGTTGTGGCGCGCCCGGGCTGCGCGGGCGTCACACTCGGCGGCGTCGAGGCCGAGCGCCGTACAGCGCGTGCGGACGATCTCGCCCGCCTGCCAGCAGCGGGGCAGGTAGTTGGCCTGGGGCCGGGGACAGGTCCAGCGGCCGTCGGCGTCGCGCACCCGGGGCCGGAAGGAGCGGTAGTTCTCCGAGTTACCGTGGCCCGAGTAGACCTCGATGAGACGCAGCTTGTCGGGGTCGTGCAGCCGCTCGGTCAGCTGGTAATCCCAGCTCGAACCGGGCGGGGTATAAATGCCCCAGGCGCTGCCGTGGGGGACGACAATCGTATCAAAGCCCCACTCTTCGAGCTTGGCGAACAGCCCAGCCGGATCGGCTGCGGTCTCCAGACAGTCGAGCGGCAGCTCGCGGACGTGTTTTCCTGACTCACAGGGTGGGATACTGCCCATCTCTTCGGCAAAGCGCTCGAAGGCCTCGTAGTACGAGCGGTTGGCAGGGTCCGTGTCCTGAACGGCCGGCGGCAGGCTGCCGAAATTGTCGCGCAGAGCGCTGACCGCCCGGCCTGCCGCGCCAATCGGCCGGGCCGGAAGCGTGCCCGGCTCGATATCCCGGAAAAACACGTTGTGGTGGCCGTAGTGGTCCTCGGCCGTGGCGCCCATCTGGGTCCACTCCCAGCCGACAAAGGCTACCAGATCGGGGTTGTCGG
>WTHE01000350.1 GCA_011523315.1 Candidatus Binatota bacterium | reverse complement strand
CCACGCCGGACACTTGGCCCTGTGGAGTACCATGGCGGGTGGGGCGGCCATGGTCCTGATTCCCGAGTATCCGTGTTCGTACGAACACGTCTACAGCCTGCTGACCCAGCATCTGGAGCGCGGCAAGCAGAACCGACGCTATCCGCGCTACGCGGTCTTGGTGGTTGCAGAAGGCGCGACAGCCGTCGATGAGAGCCTGGTGACCATAGATCCCGACCGGGATGCGTTCGGCCACGAGCGTCTCGGCGGGATCGGCAATCGGCTGGCGGAGCGTATTCGTCGCCAAACGCCTTTTGATTCCCGAGCGCTCGTCATCGGCCATAGCCAGCGTGGGGGCTCGCCGTCTGTGGTGGACCGGATCATGGGCAGGCTGTTCGGGACCAGGGCGGTGGAAGCCGTTGTCGAAGGCGCCTTCGGTCAGATGGTGAGCGCCCAGGGGATTGCCCCAGCCTGCCAGCTGTCCCTGGTGCCGCTGACACAGGCTGTCGGCAGCCTCAAAACGGTCGATCTTGAGCGTCTGTACGACACCCAGCGCTATTCGCCACGGCTGTGAGGCGGCGTTTTTGGATCGGGAAGGAGCGCGAATCTGAACTGAGTAGTTCAAAAACTGAACTTTTGGTCATTCTTGTTACACAATTTAACGGCTCAAAAGATTGTGCCTGCCCACAGCCCGTGCTAGGGGTTGCAGACAATCAGCAGTTTGCAGCAGCACACCAAGACCAAGCCGCAACTCCAAGGAGGAGACACGATGGCGTTCTATATCAAGCGAAATTATGTGGACAACGGTCCGGGCATCGAAATGGTGAATATTCACTACACCTGGACCCCACTCAACCAAGCCCCGGACTGGGAGACGCACCGTGAGACCCGCTCCATGCCACGCGGCGGAACGCTGATGCGGGGCTTTGGCGGCACGACCCTGGATGAAACCGGGGAGTCGGTCCAGACCCAGGGCCAGGTGATTGAGCTGCCCGACGACGGGGTGCGGCGTAAGGTCATTCGCCTGCCGTCCGACGTGTGGGATCCCGGCCAGGAAAAGCACGTCGAGGAGTACGCGTTTCATCACTACTACGAGATTTTTCGGGACGGCAAGCGCGAGGAAAGCCCGCTGTACACCGAGGAGATCGTGGCCCAAGAGGTCGAGTTTGTCGATAACGACGGGACGCTGGGCGGGATGTGCATCTACTGGAGTATCTACGACTGGGATGCGCCGCAGTACCAGCCGACCGAAGTCCCCGAGTTCATCGAAAAGTACGGTGAGGACAGCCCCCATCTGTCGTACAAGTTTTACGGCGCGGAGGACATGGAAGCCTTCTCGGAACAGCGGGCCGACATGCTGAAGACGCTGTCCCTGCCGCGCCGCTTTGTGGGCAAGATCCGGGGTCCGCGCGGCGCCCAGGTGGTGCAGAGCTGGCATGTGGGCGGCATGTGGACGCCCAACAAGGCCGAGCGCTGGGAAGACTACTGGGGCAATAATGTGCATGTCCTGTAGAGGGAAACGCCATGTTTACACGGCTCTTTTATGGAACGGTCCAACCCGGCAAAGAGGCCGAGGCAATCGCCCTGCTGACCGAATTCGTCGGTCGGGCCAAGGCGCTGCCCGGCTGCCTGCTGGCTCAGCTGCTGCAAAACGGCAATGAGATTGTCGGTATCAGCACCTGGGCGACGAAAGAGGACTTGGCCGCCTACGCCGACGGCGAGGTGGCCCGCGACCTGTTCACCAGGATCACGCCGCTCTTCATGGGGCGGCCGACCGTCCGCAGCTACGAAGTCCAGCGCAGCCTCTCAGATGCGGCGATCATGAAGACCGACTAAGGAGAAGGTCCATGTTTCAACTCACCAAGGTGTGGACCGACCAGGATCCGAGCATCCAGATGGTCGCGGTCCGCTACACCTGGTCGGCGCTGGGAGAAGCCGCCAGCTGGGACGGAACGGAAGAGAGCGAGGTGATGCGGGTCGTCCCCAACACCGACCCCACCGTGCGCCAGGCGGTCATTGAGCCGCCCCGCTATTTCCACGACAAGGATTCGTTTCTGCTGCACCACCGCTTCATGTATGTCCAGAACGGCCAGGAGCAGCTGTCCGAGGTATTCAGCGAGGAAATCGTCTCGCGTGAAATCGACTACCTCGACCAAGAGGGACGCATCACCGAGGTCCGGCTGTTGTGGGGCGTGGACAGCTGGAACGCCCCCAACTGGACCCAGGCCAAGCTCGAAGGGCAACCTTTCGTGCCACAGAGCGGTCCCGAGCTTCACGCCCGATGCGCCGAGATCTTCGGCATCCAGTGTGCCGCTTTAACGAAACGTGTGACCCGTCTCCCTGAGGAAACCCAGCTGCATATCGGGGTGTCGGGAGGATTAGACTCCACCTTGGCGCTTTTGGTGGCGGCCAAAACCTGCCTGCTTAACCAATGGCCGATTGCCCGCATCCGCGGAATCACCATGCCCGGGTTTGGTACTTCCGAACGCACCTTGTCCGCGGCCCGTGAGCTCATGCTGCATCTGGGTATCTCCGCCGAGGAGATCGATAT
>WTHE01000669.1 GCA_011523315.1 Candidatus Binatota bacterium | reverse complement strand
CACCTCGCCCGCGCTGTCCCGATATGTCGCCTCATGTGTGAGCGTTCCCACCCGGAGCCTGAGTTGCGGCGTGCCCGTCACCGTGACGATCTTGTTGAACCGGACGCTGGCCTCGACTGTGTCGCCGAGCGCGTAGATTGTATCCGAGCCCGGGTCTGAGGTCAGTTCTACGCTGAGGATGCTCGGTGCGGCTGTTACGGTGTCGTTGTCGGTCAGGCTGACGGTGGCCGTGGTCGTGCTGCCCAGGGTCACGTTGCGCGGCAGCGGCTCGCCAAAGCTCAGGGTGATGGACTCATTGTCATCGTCGGCAGTGTCATCGACGGCCGTCACGGTGAAGGTTTTTTCGGTCTCGTTCGAGCTGAAGCGCACCGAGGCCGGCACGCCGGTGTAGTCGTAGGCCGTGGCGGTGGTGGACGTAGGTGTAAGCGGAATGTCAATCGGGCGGGTAGGTGCCTCACTCAGTTGTACCGTCACCGTGGCTGCGGTCCCACCCTCGGTCGCTGTGTACGGTCCGGCACCGAAAGACACAGTGATGTCCGGGGCCTGACGGAACTTCGCCACGTAGCCGCGCGTGCGGTTGAGGGCGCGCACCGCGTCGGACGGGCCGTCCAGCGCCGTCGAGGGCGCCAGACCGGCGATACCCAGGGGATCGCCCCGGTAGGTCCGCCCCGGGTTCGAGAAGAGGTGCGGCGTCCGCCAGGTGCTGCACTGATTGGGGTAGGCCATGATCGTGCGCCACCGATCAATGAACGACGTCTCGGCACAATGGTGATAGCCGTAGGCGTACGGAAACGCCCCGTCCCTGTTGCAGCTCCCGCCATCACAGGCCACGTGGACCACATACCGGTCGTGATGCAGACCCATAAGGTGGCCCAGTTCGTGGGCGAACACGCGGGTGCTGGCGCTGCTGACGCCAAACGCAGCGGACGCGAAGCCAGTCGACACTGTGGTCATGATCATCGCCACGCCCGCAGCATCGTCAGTAATCCGGCGGATCAGCATGACGATGTCCGCGCCGACGCGGTCGCGGATGGTGTGCACTTCGGGCATATATGTGTCGAATCGAGAGGTGAGACGGTTGAGGTCGGTCTGGCTGTTCACTTCCGTGTAGTCCACCTCCGCCACCGCCACCAGGTTGATCCGCTGGTTCACACCGCTGCTGGTATAGGCCGTATTGGTACCGGCGACCATGCTGTCGATCTCGTCCTTGATCGCCTGGGTTCCGCCTTCGGCCTCCCGGACGGCCGGCGTGTAAAAGACCGCCACGTCGATCACTGACTGCTCGGTCGGTGGACAGATCAGGCCACTCTTGGAGGAGAGCGTTCCCCACCAGGTTTGAAAGTCGTCGGTGTCCGGCGCGCACAGTTCCGTGTCCTGTATCTGCACGGTCGTCAGGCTCGTCAGTTCGCGCAGCCCGTCCGGCAGGGGGCCGGTCAAGGCCCGGCTCCGGGTGAGCAATAGGGAGGTGAGGTTGGTCAGGTTGGCCAGTTCTGACGGGAGGGCGCCGCTCAGATCGTTATTCTGTAAATCCAACCGTTCGAGAGCACTCAAGTCACCCAGGTCGGACGGCAGCGTGCCGTCCAGGCCGTTGTTGTTCAGCACGAGGGCTATGACGCGGCCGTCACTGTTGGTGGTCACGCCGTGCCACGAGGACAGCGGCTCGTCGCTGTTCCAATTCGTGTTGGTCGTCCAGTTCGCACCGTCCGTGGCGGTGTAGAGAGCTACCAGGGCCGCCTTGTCGGTGGCGACGGTGTGCTGGGCATGGACGTGAGCGGTCACACCGAGCGGCAGTACCGCCAGGAGAACCGGCAACAGACGCATCAAGCTTTGCAAGAGCGGTCAGACCACCGGCAATGGAGGCATCAATGCCGGTGGTCGGTCTCGGAATGGGGTGTCTCTACCCCGCAGTTGAGGGGCGGCTCCTCGACTTCGCTGATGGTCGATAGCCCGCCGCCGATGGAGCGGATGCGGTAGGTCCCCTCCGGGCTCTGCACCGTGCCGACAACCCGCTCGCCGTTGACGACCAGCGTCATGCTGCCCAGCGGATCGCCGACGAGACGGCCCGATACCGAATAGCCGCCCGAAAAGGTCGGCGCCGTCTGCTCCACAATGCCGGTAACGGCGGTGTCGTCGAACAGATTGAGGGTCAGGGTCGTGCCCGGCGTGGGCTCCGTACCCCGCTTACCGGTGTGCGGGAATGCGTCTCTGGTGCGCAGGGTCTGGTAGGGCGGATCGGCCACCGCTGCCTGGGCGCGGGCGAGTTGCCCGAGGTCAATCGTCACGACCCGGCTGCGCAGCGTGATCTCGTCGAGGGGGCCGGACGGCGGCGTAGTATCGACCGGGGTAAAGAGATCGGCACTCTGGGCTTCGACCGCCGGTGCGGCTAGAGCCGCCAACACGGCGACGGTGGTCGCTGCAACGCTCCATAGGCGTGTCACAAACATGTTCCGCTCCTCCTCTTCTTGCTGCTTCTCCGCTCTCTGCCGTCCTTTCACCGTTGTGGGGGGTGTCGGCGTCAATTCTGCGGCTGCCAACGTCTGGCAGAA
>WTHE01000587.1 GCA_011523315.1 Candidatus Binatota bacterium | reverse complement strand
TGTCGGATTACGCTCCGCTAATCCGACCTACTACACCCTATCGTGAAGCGCACTAAGCCCGCGCAGAAGAAGGAGGCTCACATGCAATTTGGTATGCTGTACGAAATGCAGACCCCACGACCGTGGACCAAGCTCAGCAGCTACAACATCTACCACGAAGCCTTGGCCCAGATAGAGCTGGCGGATAAGCTTGGCTTCGATTACGTCTGGGAAGTGGAGCACCACTTTCTGGAAGAGTATTCGCATAGCCCGGCGCCCGAAGTCTTCTACGGCGCCGTTTCCCAGCGGACCAAGGATATCCGGATTGCCCACGGCGTGCGTCTGCTGCCGCATCGCTTCAACCATCCGATTAAAGTCGCAGTACAGGCCGCCGTGCTCGATATCATGAGCAATGGCCGGATGGACCTCGGCACCGGCCGCTCGACGACCGCCCAGGAGCTGGACGGCTTTGGTATTGATTATGATCGGACTCGCCTGGAAGTCCGGGAAGCGCTCGATGTCATTGTCAAAGCCTGGACGGACGAGATCCTGGAGTACGAGGGTGAGACGATTACGGTCCCGCCCCGGATGGTCGTGCCCAAGCCGATTCAGGAGCCGCATCCGCCGATGTGGATGGCCTGTACCGCCCCGGACAGCTACGAGATGGCTGCCAACCGCGGGCTCGGCGTGCTCAGCTTCAACTTCAACTGGGAGCAGGTCCAGAAGACCATGCAGATCTATCGTGACACCTGCAAGACCCGCAACGATGTGGTGACCAAGGTCATCAATGATCGGTTTTCTGGTGTGGTCATGTGTCATGTGTCAGAGAACGAGGAAGAAGAAAGAATCGGCATCAACGGCGCGCGGTGGTTCCTGCACAACATCGCCAAGCTGTTCGAGCCGCTGATGGCCAAAAACAACCTGTACTCCTACGAGTACCTGCGCCAGCTGTTTGACCTGAGCCAGGACGCCAACGATCTCAGCGACCAGCAGCTGAAAGATCATCCGATGGTGACCGTCGGTAATCCGGATGAGGTCAGCCGCAAGTTGGAGAAATTTCGCGACAACGGCCTTGACCAAGTCATCTTCTTCAAACAGATGGGGGAGATCCCGCACCAGAACGTCATGCGTTCCATTCGCCGCATCGGTGAACATATCATCCCGCACTACAATCCTCACAAGAAGATTGCCACGGATGTCGATGTGCGCTTCGCCGAACAGCCGTTGGCCGCAGCCAAATAGTCGCTATTTTTTCTCTTCGCACGCGCCCGGACAGCCCGTCCGGGCGCCTCTTCTGCCTCATTCAAACGAGACCCGCCGGACCACTCTGGCTCCGTCAGCTGTGGAGTGCCATACTGTCCGACCATACCTGAGGAGGACTGTATGGCAGAAACTGGACTCAAACATATTCTTGATGGCTACAAAGTCCTGGACTTTACCCAGGTCCTGGCCGGTCCGACGGTCACCCGACTGATGGCCGAGATGGGCGCCGAGATTCTCAAGGTGGAACTCGCCCCCAACGGCGAGATTTCACGCGGCCTGCCCTATCTGCGAAACGGCCGCAGCGCCTACTTCATTCAGCAGAATCGGGGCAAGAAGAGCCTGTGCATTGACGCCAAACACGCCAAGGGCCTGGCCATCCTCAAACAGCTCGTCACACAGGTCGATGTGCTGGTCGAGAACTTTGCGCCCGGCGTGATCGGACGCCTGGGGCTCGACTACGGGACGGTCAAAGCCCTGAATCCCAAGATCGTCATGTGTTCGATTTCGGCCTTCGGGCAGAGCGGCCCGCTGTCCCACCTGCCGGGCTATGGCTACATCGCCCAGGCGTATTCCGGCATTACCTCGATGATCGGCGAGAAAGACGGTCAGCCGTATTTTCCGCTGCCGGGGATTGGTGACGTGAGCACCGGCGTCCACGCCACCGCAGCCATTAACGGCGCCCTGTTGTACCGTGAGCGAACCGGTCAGGGCCAGTACGTGGATATTGCCCTGCTCGACGCCTATTTCCACTGCCACGAACTCAACGTCCAGATGTACTCGGCCAGCGGGGGCGACATCAAACCGACCCGCTCGGGCACCCAGCACTATGCGATCTGCCCCGGCGGCCTGTACAAGGGCCGTGAGACCTATGTGTTCATCCTGGCCCTGCCCCACCAGTGGCCGAGTGTGTGCAAGGCCATCGGGCGGCCTGAGCTTGCCGACGATCCGCGCTTTGTCGATAACGAGGCGCGGGTGCAAAACACCGAAGCCGTGGTCAGGATTCTGGAAGACTGGATCGCCTCGCTGCCCAGCGACGAGGCAGCCCTGCGCGCGCTTGAGGAGGTTCGCGTGCCGGTCGCGCCGGTGCTGTCGGTCGAGCAGGCCGTCAACCATCCGCACATGCGTCAGCGCCAGACCGTCCGCACGGTCACCGACCGGGCGTTCGGCGAGTTCCAGATTCCGGGCATGCCGCTCAGATTTTCCGCATTTCCCGACCTGCTGCAGCTTGAAGCGCCCTTTTTGGGAGAACATAACGCCGAGATTTTAGGTCACTATCTCGGCTATGCCGCCGAGCAGGTGCGGGC
>WTHE01000006.1 GCA_011523315.1 Candidatus Binatota bacterium | reverse complement strand
GCAGGAATCCAGCCCAGAAAGTCCTTGTGGTAGGCGATGGTATGGACTGCTACGTTGCCATACTCGGGATCAGAGAATAAGGCCGGCGACCATCCACCCATAACGTCCCAATAAGAGTCATATGTCTCATCATACGGACCCGAGGAATGCTGCAAGCCCAAGGCGTGGCCCATCTCGTGAGCCCAGACGTGTTGATGAGGTTGATATTTCGGAGTCATCCATGTCACCCTCCAGAATCCCCTCTGCCCATCCAGCGTCAGGAAGTGACTGCTCCCCGTGGCTAGATTGCTGATAGGGGGGTCAAAATCCTGGTTAAAAACTATCGTAAAACCGTCAAAATCAGGGAAGAATACGTCCGCATCGGCGGCGGCAGCGCAATCTGCCGCTGTTTTTTCAAGATCATAATCATACAAACCACCATCTCTCACTATGGGAGCAGGTCGAGAAGTACCGTAGTACGATTTTGGGTGGGGCAGGTTATACCAGCCCACTACTCTGCTCCCAGCCAGGTCAGGAATATTCTCATAAGAGACTTCTCTCCAATAGTGCCCTAGAGCAGGATAAGACGCCCTCGTCACCTTCTCATAAAAGCTGACCGGATGTGGGGTCACATGCGTGGCATCAGCAAAACGGCACAGAATGGTCACCCACGCCTGTGAGCCTGAGAGTGGCTCTTTACAGCACAGCGTGACTTTGCCTGGTACTGCGATAGCCTCATGCACGGAAAGACAGCGGCTCTCTTCATCCGTTACCACCCACACGTGCCCGGCAGACGTTTGCTGTGTAGCGCTCTGGCCTGGTCCGAGCGTCGCGTACAAGACGCGCTGGCCAGCGAAGTCCAACCAGTAGACATAGCGAGGCTCACTCGTCTGATTGTCAAAGACGATGGTGGTGGCCTGCCCCCCTCCTTCGGAGACAAGAGTATCCTCCACACTGCACGCGAGCGGTTCCAATTCCACGGCATCGGCGTTGGACAAAACGGCAGTCAGCCTCTGGTGCGAGAAGATGGAGGTTTCATCCAGAGATGCGGCCAGATTGATGGAGTTGACCCGGAATCGGGCCGGAATGTCAGGCCCGTCCGGCTCCCACTCGCCCACCACCGTCACCCGCTTGCGATTCAAAGCGACCGGGCCACCCAGCGGCCGCATGAGGTCTATAGCAATCAGCAGTTCATGCCGCTCGCCCGAGTCCTCGGTCAGGATGTAGGTCGTCTCGGAGATGAAGCCGGCCTCGGTCGGGTAATCGGCGACCGTAAAGGTGAACCAGCCGGTGAGGGTCTGCGTCTGAGCGGCGGCCGGCTGTGCAAAGAGCGCCCACGCCACGAGCAGGAACAGGATCGCCCAGCTCTTTACACTCCCCACAAGTAGACCTCTCATCGTTTCTTCTCTCCCAGGGGCACGGCTCTTTAATTCTCCGACCACGCTCCCTCACCCTCACGGGACATGGTTGATGAGGCTCCAAATGATAGAGTCGAGCAGCTCATGCGTCTGGTTGAGGTCGGGTTCTGCGGAATTCGCTACGGCAAGGTAGGCGCGCGCTCGATTGGGCGCGACCCAAAGGCTCGAATACCAATAGCCATTACTTCCCGAATGGTTCAGCGTGTTGCCGGCAGCCCAGGCGCGGTAGCCCACTCCCCAACCCCCTGCGTAATCCTCTCCCGCCTTGGGAGTTATCACCGTCGTCAGCGCCGTGCGGTCAAGGATGCTCGGCACCACGTCGGGGAACCACAATTGAACAAATTTGGCCCAATCCGCGATGGAGACATGCACGGTGCCAGCCGGGCCTAACGCAGCAGCGTTATCGATTTGGGAGGGCACCCAGGCCCCTCCTGCGTCCCGGCTATGGCCCCAGGGCTGATCCAGCGCATTCAGGTTGCCCGGCGCACCGAATCCTGCGCTGGCCATCCCCAACGGCGTGAACAGGCGTTCCTGCATCAAGGTCTCCCAACTCTGCCCTGTCAGCTTCTCCGCCATAGCGCCAGCGACCATGTAGCCTAAATTGGAGTACAGGTACGACCCAACTGGTCCGGCCGGCGGGTCCGCAAGATTCTCCTTCAGGATCGCATAACGCCTTTCCTGAATCTCTAGCTCCGTGTGAGTCCACCAGTAACGGGCATCACGTACCACGCCCCCGGTGTGACTGGTGAGCTGCCATAAAGTCACCGAATGGTAGCCCGGATGCATCTCACCAACCAACTCTGGAAAAACCTGGCTGATCGTCGTCTGCCAGCCATTGACAAAGGTTCCATCCGCCACCAAAGTCGCCAGCATGGTGGATGTCATGGCCTTGGTGTTAGAACCGATATGCACCACATCGCTGCCCGCCAACGCCTCGGACGATCCCTGTCGGCGTATCCCGGTCGCTGCGAGGGATCGTACTCCGTCTTCGTCGATGATGGCCGCGATCAGCCCCGGTGACTTGCCCTCTGCCACCAAACCGGTCAGGTACTTGACGATAGACTGGTCCACGGCGCGGGTCTGCACGGCCGCCATCTCCAGGTGTTGGGTGCTCTGATTCCAGGTAAACCACGTGATCTCTCCGGGACTCGGGAAATCTGGGACCCGCACCCGGGCGCGCGCCCCCACCACAAACTCCTCGCCGGTGGTGACGACTGTAAACGTGCTCCGCGCAAACTCTACTCCGTTGTCGTAAGCAACAGCCTTGTGCTCGCCATCACCGAGAATGGCCCAGTTGAAGAAACTGAAGAAGCCGTTGTGGCCGTCATCGCCACACACCGGGGCGGTATCGCCCCGGGGAAATCCGTACGTCGCAGGAATAGGGTCGCCCGCGTCGAGGCGGATCGTGATGTTCCCTTGGGCCTCACATTTCCAGCCAGAAATGACCCCAATACCCGACAGCGTGTCTCCGTTGCCAGGGATATCGAGGGCCGATTGGGCGTGCGTCAGTGTGGGGGTTAGGAGAACGAGTCCAAGGCACAGGGCAAGCAAGGCGTACATCGAATACCTCCTGAGGGAGCGCTTTAAGCAGGCCCCTTCTATACAGCAGGGCTGCTTGTCTCAAGGACGATGTCCCTTTACATTTGGTCTCGGACGCGCCGTACCGGCGGCTTGGCCGAGTCCGGCCACACCGCGCAGCAAGAGGTCACGTTTGCAATCGGAGGGGTGGATAGAGCAGGAGAAATCGAATAAGGCTACAGGAGGAGTGCCGACACGCTATGGCGACAAGCAGCCCGTTCGATACCCTGAAGTTTTCCACCCAGCTCCGTGAGGGGGGATTCACACAGCAGCAGGCAGACACCCTGACCAACTCGCTACAGGAAGCCCTGAGCGCTACCGTTGCAACGAAGGCTGACCTGGACCAGGTGAAGACAGAGCTGAAGGCTGACCTGGACCAGGTGAAGACAGAGCTGAAGGCTGATATCGTGATCCTGCGGGAAGACACGGCGAAAGGCTTTCAAGATGTCTACAAGTTCATGCTCGTTTCCACTCTTACTATTGCAGGGACTATCATAGGGACGGCCATAGCTCTGGTACGCTACCTTGCCCCGTAAGGCGGCGGAATCAGCGCTATTCCGTTCACAACACAAAGGAGAGAGGCGCATGGCTACATCGGTTGGCCCACACGAAGCCCCCAACAGACGGGCATTGACACCCCAACAGCGCCCGCCACGGGACTTCCAGACCTATATTGTCGATCAGCCCGAGCAAGGCTTTTTCACCATCGACCGCTCGCTGTTCACCGACCCCGACATCTTCGAGCTGGAGATGGCGTATATCTTTGAGGGCAGCTGGATCTACGTCGCCCACGAGAGCCAGCTGCCCCGGCCCAACGATTTCTTCACCACCACCATGGGCCGTCAGCCGGTCCTCCTGATGCGTAACCAGGCCGGCGAGATCGGCGGTTTCATCAATACCTGCCCGCACCGGGGGGCGACCGTGTGTCTGGCCAAGCGGGGCAATCAGAAGGTGCTGACCTGCCCCTACCACGGCTGGTCGTTCAACACCAACGGCGGCCTGGTCAGCGTCAAGGACCGCGACAGTGGGGCTTATCCGCCCGTGTTCGAGCGCCAGGACCACGGCCTGTCACGCATCCCGCGGCTGACCAATTATCGCGGGTTTCTGTTTGCCAGCCTGAACCCCGACGTGCCCGAGCTGGCCGAGCATCTGGGCGCGGCCCGGACCTGCATCGACATGCTGGCCGATCAAGCCCCGGAGGGGCTGGAGGTGCTGAGGGGCAGCGCCGATTACACCTTTGGCGGCAACTGGAAGCTCCAGGCCGAGAACGGGGTGGACGGCTATCACTTTGACGTGGTCCACCGCAGCTTCATGGGCGTCATTCAGCGCCGGGCGGCCGCCCGGCACGATGCGGTCAAAGCCCTCGATGTCCAGCGGCTCGAGGCTGCGACCCTGGCCACCGGCAGCTACGACTTGGGCAACGGTCACACCCTGTTATGGACCGACTATCCCAACCCCCAGGTCCGGCCGTCCTACCAGCGCCGGGACGAGATGGCGAGCCGCCACGGCGAAACCCACGCGCGCTGGATGGTGGACCGGCTGCGCAACCTGTTGCTGTACCCCAACGTCTTCTTCATGGACCAGATTTCGACCCAGCTGCGGGTCATTCACCCCCTGGCGCCGGATAAAACGCGGGTGTCAACCTACTGCATCGCGCCGGTCGGCGAAGCGCCCGAGATGCGCGAGCACCGCCTGCGCCAGTATGAGGACTTCTTCAACGCCAGCGGGGTGGGCACGCCGGACGATCTGGCCGCCTTTGAGGCCTGCCAGCGGGGCTATGAGGGCCGCCAGGTCCGCTGGCAGCAGGGCTATGTGCGGGGCGCCCAGCGCCTGGTCCGCGGCCCGGACGCCGAGGCTCAGGCCCTGGGGCTTCAGCCCGACTCCAGTACCCCCGACTTCCGGGACGAGACGATCTACCACGGCCACTACCGCCAGTGGCTCAAACTCATGCGCCAGGGCGCGGCCCAGGCCAACGGCGCCGGAGACGGCCATGGTGTCTGAGCTGCTGCCCCGGTGTGCGGACCTGTTGTACGAAGAGGCCGCGTGTCTTGACCAGCGGCGCTGGGCCGAGTGGCTGGCGCTGTATACCGAAGATGCCGAGTTCTGGATTCCGGCCTGGGACGACACAGGCCAGCCGACCGACGATCCACGCTCGCAGCTGTCGCTGATCTACTACCGGGATCGCTCGGGTCTGGAAGACCGGGTGTGGCGGATCGAGTCGGGCACGACCATCGCCTCGGTGCCCATGCCCCGGACCTGCCATCTGGTGACCAATATCCGGGTGACGGATGTCGTCGACCGCCAGCCCCACGTCTCGGCTCACTGGCAGGTCAACCTGTATCGGACCGAGCTGCGGCAGGCGTCCAGCTATTTCGGCTTTTACGAGTACGTCCTGCGTCCCGAGGCGGACCGGTTCAAGATCGCCAAAAAGAAGATCATTGTCCTCAACGACGAGATTGAGACGGTGCTGGACGTATACCATGTCTGAGCCGGGGCCGTGCCAGCCCGCCTGACCACAGGAGACCGCATGTCCACGACACACCCTGTCCAAGGCTTCAGCGTCGGCGCCATCCAGATCGCAAAAGTCCTGGACAGCCTGGAGCCGACCAGCCCCCGCTTCATGTACGTTGACAAACGCAAAGACGACTTTGACCCCTACCTCGACTGGCTCCAGCCGCACTTTGTCAGCGACAAAAAGCTGATGCTGCTCAGCATCCACGCCTTTATCATCAAGACCCGTCACCACACGATCATGGTCGATACGTGTATCGGCAACGACAAGCGGGGTCTGGCCTTTGAGCAGTGGAAC
The DNA here is from genome assembly GCA_011523315.1 of Candidatus Binatota bacterium. Taxonomy (GTDB): domain Bacteria; phylum Desulfobacterota; class Binatia; order Bin18; family Bin18; genus JAAXHF01. Next base: position 6,546 of record WTHE01000006.1, on the reverse strand, counting down.
GGCCGCCGGGCCGCGTTTCTGCAAGACTGTGCTGTGGCCGGGTGCGGCCCGGAGGCGATTGACTACGTGTTCTGTACCCACATGCACCTCGACCACACCGGCTGGAACACCCGGCTGGAGGACGGCCGCTGGGTGCCGACCTTTCCCAACGCGACCTATCTGTTCAGCACGGCCGAGTGGGAGCACTGGAAGGACGCGCCCGCCCCTGAGGATCAGGCTGTGGTCGAGCAGAATATCCTGCCCATTCTTGAGGCTGGCCAGGTTGCCTGGGTGGACGAGGCCTGGAGTCTGGATGACGAGGTCAGCCTGCTGCCGACCCCCGGCCATACGCCCGGCCACTGTAGTGTGCGGCTGCGCTCAAACGGCCACCAGGCGATCATCACCGGCGATATGATGGTCAACCCGGTCCAGGTCGCCGAACCCGGCTGGAGTCAGCAGGCCGATACCGACAAGGCGCTGGCGATTGCCACCCGGACGCGCTTCATCGACACCTACTGCGATACGGACACCCTCATTCTGGGCACCCATTTCAATACGCCGACCGGCGTCCACATCGTCAGCCGAGGCCAGGACCGACGGATTCGGTACTAGACCCCGAGCCCGAAAAAGACAAACGTCCGGGTTTCAATACTCGCCCGAGGCGTCGTCCATCGAGTCAGAGCCGGTGTGGGCCAGGGCTGCCGAGGCGATCCGGGCGTGGCCCGGCACGACCGCGTGAATCTGGCGTCGAAAGACGGACAGGCAGGGCGGGTGCGGAAAAAAGAACAGGTGGCTGCGACAGTCGCAGTCAGACGCCCCGAAGCCGGGCAGCGGGACCTGGGCCGAGTCCAGGCGTCCCACGCTCTCTGCCCAGCCATGTTCGCGGTGCTGCGGGTCGTGGCTATACCAGACAAACTCGGGCGCAGCAGCGCGGCGCAGATAGTCAATATGCCAGTGGGGACGCTCCGCGAGCCGACAGTGATGGCGAAGCCGGGCGCGCAGGCCGCCCGGACCAAAGGCGCTGCCGATATAGACATACCAGCCGGGCCGGACCGCCAGGCTGCCGCACCGACCGATTTGGATACGCCCGCCGAATCGGGCGCGCAGGAGCAGCGCATAGGTGCCGGGCCGGGCGTCCATGCTGAGGCCCGTCTCAGGCGTCGAGCGAGCGTGATGAAAAGACCGCCCAGTTCAGCCGTCCGGCTTTGTGCAGCAGGACGGCCAGAATGCACCAGAACACCTGAACGCCAATCGCCGCGCTCCACAGGAACCAGGCCAGTTTCTGGACCAGGGCGCACAGCAGGATAATGATCGAGTAGTCGCGGCTGGTCAGCCCCTCGATCATATTCTGGATGATCGCGTTCTCCCAGCCGCCCTGCTGTTTGCCCTGTTCCTCGGTCTTCTCGGCCATGGTGACAAAGGGAAAACAGATTGCCGCCCCAACGGCCAGGGCGCCGCCCAGCAGGGGCGCATAGGTGGCTCCGCCCTGTTTCCAGACTGCGATGCCAACCCCCACAAAGATGGCAATGTGGACCAGGGTATCGAGAGTGATATCGAGCCACGCCCCCAGCGGGGACTCCAGAAACTTCACCCGAGCGACCTCGCCGTCAACACAATCGACCACGGCGGAAAACTGCAACAGCAGGCCGCCCACAATCGGCCAGGCATAGCCCCCGCCCCAAAAGCAGGCCGCCCCGAGTAAGCCGATGGCGCACGACAGCAGGGTGACGTGGTTGGGCGTCAGCGGGGTGCGGAGCAGCAGGCGGGTCAGAGGACGCGACAGCTTGCGGTTGAGGTAGGCATCGACCAGGCCGTCCCGAGGGTTGGGCAGAGACAGCAGCAGGGCTTTCTCAACGTCGGCGGCCAGGCCGGGACGAGACACCTGGGCCAGGAAATAGCCGTCGGCCGCAAAGCGTTGCACCTCTGCTCCCCAGTCTCCCCCAGCCAACTCGGCGCCTGCGGTTTGCAGGCGGGCCAGGGCCGTGGGAAGGGCGGACAGCGGGAAGACGACCAGCGTATAGTCCTGCGGCGCTTGGCTCACCGCCCAGACAGCCTGGGGCGTCGCCGCCTCGGCCAGCTCGCGGGCCAGGTTGGCCGCAAACACGGTCTGGACCTCAAAGGCCAGACACTGCTCAGCGTCTCGCCCGCCCGGCTGCGGGTCGGGAGGCGTCTCGTGCGGGCCGAGCCATACCAGCCGGCTGCTGAGGCGCGGGTCGCCGGCCAGCGAGCGGCGCAGCGCGCTCGTCTGTTCGGCCGTGTGGGCGGAGACCAGATAACAGGTTTTTGCGCCGGCGCGTTGGGCGGTGAAAATCGCCCGCTTGAGCAGGGACAGCCCGCCGACCACGGTCAGCGGACGGCTGCGGGTGGGTAGCAGAATGACAGCGGCACTAATCATATGGCGTTCTCGGGATGCGGTCGGCTCCCCGCCCCCCCCTCTGTCATATATGCTATTTTGACACCTGTCAGCTACGGACCTAGCCGGGTCCTGCTCCCTACAGGTCCAGAGGAGATAGCAGCCGCATGCTTCCGCTCAACGACCGCAAAACCAAGATCGTAGCGACCATCGGGCCGGCCAGCGACTCGCCGAACCAGCTCCAGACCCTGTTGGCGGCCGGGATGAACGTCGCCCGGCTCAACTTCTCGCATGGCAGCCATGATGAACATGGGCGGCGGATCGGGCATCTGCGCCAACTGGCCGAGACCGCCGGTCAGCCGCTGGCCATTCTTCAGGACTTGGCCGGTCCCAAGGTGCGCATCGGCGACTTTGCGGCCGGCTCCATTGAGCTGCACGCCGGCGGACGTTTTACGCTGACCAGCCGACCCATTGTCGGCGACCGGGACGCGGTATCGGTCTCCTACGCCCGGCTGCCCCAGGAGGTCAGGCCCGGGGATACGCTGCTGCTGGCCGACGGCCAGATTGAGCTGGAGGTCAGACAGGTCGGCGACCACGACATTCGGTGTGCGGTCGTGGTCGGAGGAACGCTGAGCGCCAACAAGGGAGTCAACTGTCCCTCGGGGCTGATGGGGCTGCCGATCCTCGGCGAACAGGACAGCGCCGATCTGCGCTTTGGGATTGAGCGGGGCGTCGATTATATCGGCCTGTCGTTTGTCCGCACGGCCGACGACGTGGCGACCGCCAAGCGGGCTATTGCAGCATGCGGGGGCGAGACACCGGTGATCGCCAAAATCGAAACCCAGGCCGCGCTGGGCAATTTTTCCGAGATTCTGGCGGCGGCCGACGGCATTATGATCGCCCGTGGGGATCTGGGCATTGAGACCCCGTTTGCCCGCGTCCCCCACATCCAGAAGCGCCTGATCCGGGAGGCCAACCAGCAGGCCAAACCGGTCATTACCGCTACCCATATGCTGGTCTCGATGGTCGCCGCGCCCCGCCCCACCCGCGCCGAAGTCGCCGATGTGGCCAACGCCGTGCTGGACGGCAGCGACGCGGTCATGCTGTCCGAAGAAACCGCAGTCGGCCGCTATCCGGCCCGGGCAGTGCGCACCATGGCCGATATTGCCCAGGAGACCGAACAGACCCTCACCCGGCGGCTCGACTGGAGCGTCCCCCCCGACAGACGTGATGCCGAAGCCGATGCCCTGGCCCGCGCCGCCTGCGACATTGCCGCCACGCTTGAGGTCGCTGCCCTGGCGACCGTCACCGTGTCGGGCTTTACCGCCCTGCGGATTGCCAAGTATCGTCCGCCGCAGCCCATTGTGGCCGTCACCCCGCAGTCGGAAACCTACCGGCGGCTGGCCCTGGTCCACGGGGTCATTCCGGTTCTGCTGCCGACCGCGACCGAGGACCGTGAGGCGTTGCGGCGCGACGCTCGGGAACTGTTGGCTGGTTCCGGCTTGGCGGGCCGCAAGGTAGTGTTTATCTCCTTTGTCTCGGACGCGCGCTACATCCTGACCACGGAACTCTTATAGCTCGTCCTCCAGCTCGGCCAGCCAGTGGGCGACCTGGGCGTCGCTCGGCATGCGCCAGTCGCTGCGCGGCGACAGACTCACCGAACCGACCTTGGGGCCGTCCGGCAGACACGAGCGCTTGTACTGATTGGCAAAGAAGCGGCTGAGAAACACCCGCAGCCAGCGTCGGAGTTCCGGCGGCGCGTAGGCCCGGCTGAAACGCGCCTGGGCGGCCAGGTACAGAATCTTGGCCGGCGCGGCGCCGTAGCGCAAAAAATGGAACAGAAAGAAGTCGTGCAGCTCATACGGGCCGATGATGTCTTCGGTTTCCTGGACAATGTCGCCGGCCGGGCTGGTGGGTAGCAGCTCGGGCGAGATTGGAGTGTCAAGCACGGCCCGGAGGGTGGCCTGGACGGCTCCGCTGAACTCGTGCTCGGCCGCCCAGGCGACCAGAAAACGGACCAGGGTCTTGGGAATGCCGACATTCGGGTTGTACATGCTCATATGATCGGCATTATATGTGGCCCAGCCCAGGGCCAGCTCGGACAGGTCTCCGGTGCCGATCACAAACGCGCTGTTCATCAGCAGACTGGTCCGCATCCGGGCCTGCACGTTCTCAAACACCAGGTCGTGGCGCGCCTCGGGCGGCAGCTGTTTCAGCTTGTGGCTCAGCGCCTCGACGCTCAGCCCGTCCAGCCGAATGCCGAACGGCCGGTGGCCGAGGGTCCGCATCTCGTCCAGACACAGCTGGCGAATATCGATCTGCCGGCTGGTCACGCCGAGCTGGTGCATGAGGTCGGTCGCGTTCTTTCTGGTGCGCTGCGTCGTGCCATAGCCGGGCATGGTCAGGGCCTGGATGTGCTGGCGCGGCATCCCAATCGCATCCGCAGTGCGACACGTCACCAGCAGGGCCAGGGTCGAGTCCAGCCCACCCGACACCCCGATCGCCACCGGCGGGGTGTTGAGGTGGCGCAGACGCGCGCCCAGACCCGTAACCTGGATACGAAAGACTTCTTCGCAGCGTTCGCGCAGGTCATCCTGACCGGCCGGGACAAAGGGCTGAGCCGCAACCCGTCGCGCCAGGCGAGCCGGAGTCGGACGCGGGGCCAGGGCAAACGGCTGGCGGCGCAGGCGCGGCAGCCGGGGGTCGCGGGCGTCGTGAAAACTGCCCATCCGCAGCCGGTCGGCGTGCAGACGCTCAAGATCGACATCGGCCACACACAGGGCCTCGTCCTGGCCGAAGGGTCCGGACTCGGCCAGCAGGGCGCCGTTTTCGGCAATCAGACAGTGGCCGCCAAAGGCCAGGTCGGTGCTGGATTCCCCGCTACCACAGGCGCTGTAGACATAGGCGGCAATACACCGGGCAGCCTGGCCGGTCACCAGCTGACGACGATAAGCAGCCTTGCTCGTTCCCTCATTGCTGCCCGACAGATTGACCAGCACGGTCGCGCCCTCGAGCGCCTGACGCGAACTGGGCGGTTGCGGCACCCACAGGTCTTCACAGAGTTCAACGCCGACAACGAGGCGCTGCCAGCCGTCGGCCACAAACACGAGGTCATTGCCAAACGGGACTGAGCGGCCGAACAGGTCGATGTCCGCGCTCGGGGCGGCCGCAGCCGGAGCAAACCAGCGGCGCTCGTAGAACTCCCGATAGGTGGGCAGAAAAGACTTGGGCACGACCCCCAGCAAGGCACCCTGATGGATGACCGCCGCGCAGTTAAACAGCTGTCCCTCGACAGCCAGCGGCAGGCCGACCAGGACCAGCCCTGAAAACCGTCCGGGGGTGTGTCCGATGAGGTCTTCCAGGCCAGCCAACGCGGCCTGCTGGAGGGGCTGGTGGTGAAACAGGTCGGCGCAGGTATAGCCGGTCAGACACAGCTCGGGAAAAACCAGGATGGCGACCTCCTGGTTCTGGGCGCGCTCCATCAGGGCCAGGATACGCCGGGCGTTAAAGCCACAGTCGGCAACCCGGACGGACGGCGAAGCCGCCGCGACCCGGACAAATCCAAACCCGGCATGATCGGCGAACGGCACGGACATGCTCTTTCCGCGGCGCTGGTTCAGCGCGAAGCGCTAGGATAAACGGTCGAAATGGACCTCAATGTGGGTCGGCTGGAGACGTTTTTCGAGAGCCCGGCGGATGGACCGCTTGAGGGCGCTGCGGGTGGGCGGAAACAGGAGGCCCAGCCCGATGGCGTCGGTCAACACGCCGGGCGTAATCAGCAGCACGCCCGCAGCCAGAATCAGGACCCCGTCAATCAACTCGTTGGCCGGCGTCACCCCCCGCTGACACTCGGTCTGGATCTTGCGCCACGTCCGCCAGCCCTCCAGCCGGGCCAGATACGCCCCGGCCATGCCCGTGCCAAGGACGAGCAGGATGGTCAGTCCGGCCCCCAGGTAGGTGCCGATGGTAATCAGCAGGTAGAGTTCAACGAGGGGCACGAGGGTGAACAGCAGGAACAGACGGAGAAACATGGATGCAGTGAAACAAAAGACAGGTCAAATGTCAAAAGGCAAAACGCAAAAGCTTTGGGTAGTGTCTCAGTTTGAAAATGCTTGCCTGTCTCATCCCCAGCGGCCCGCGCCGAGGACGCGCCAGACGCCGGAAAATCCCCCTCAATCCCCCTTTGCCAAAGGGGGAAGCGCGAAGCGCAGGGG
>WTHE01000664.1 GCA_011523315.1 Candidatus Binatota bacterium | reverse complement strand
ATCCCGGCCTCCGACAGACTCCGATACACGAAATACGTCAGGCCATCAAAGGACTTCTCCGCCTGTTCCTTTTTGCGCGCTTCGTTCTTGGCGACTTCCCTGAGCAGATTGTCCAGGGCCTCAGTCGCGCTGGACTGGCGGCTTTCAAAACTGTCCTGCACGGCCTGGGCGCGCTCGGCCATGGCGACAAGATACGGATCGTCGCTGCCTTCCTCCGCCGCTTTCTCAATGCTTTTGATCAGGTTGATGACCTGGGTTCCGTCGCTGCCTTGTCGCTGCTTGATGACCTCAACGGTGTCCGCATTGATTGCGATGAGTTCTTCGAGCGATTCCACGCCGTATGAACTCACCTGCTCCCGGACCAGCATCGCCGTTTTCCTTTGAAACTCCCGATCAACCTGAATACGCTTGGCGTAAGCCTTACGCACAATCTGGAAGATGGCGCTTAAGGTTTTATACGTTTCCATGAACGGCCGCAGGAAGGCATCCGGCGAGATGATCTCATACAGCATCTCGATCTCTTTGTATTCTCGAAAAAACTCTTTCCGCCGCTCAGGAGCGCGGAAGTGCTCAATCAGGCTATCGACATCTTTGTCGTTGAAGGAGTGCGTGATGAGGCCGAGGTATTCCGGTGCTTTCTGCTCCATGGTGTTTTTGAAGAGCGCCTTCAGGAGTGTGAGGTCTTTGACGATAGCGTTGATCTCATCGCTGTCGAAGGCGAGCGCCTTTTCGAGTTTGTCGAAGATGCCGACGAAATCGAGGACGAAGCCGTGGGGCTTCACCATCTCCTGCGCCTCGTTTTCGTAGGGGCGGTTTACCCGAGCAATGGCCTGGAGCAGGGTATGGTCGCGCATCGGCTTATCGAGATACATGGCGTACAGCAGCGGCGCGTCAAAGCCGGTCAGCAGTTTCTCGGTCACGACGAGGATTTTCGGCTTCTGGTCGCGCTTGCCGAAGCGCTTGCGAATCTGCCGCTCCTGCTTCGGGTCAAGGTGAAATGCCTTCAGCAGCGCGGAATCGTTGTTGTTCTTGGTGTAAACGACTTCGGAATACTCGGGCGGCAGGAACTGGTCGAGGGCGTGTTTGTAGTAGGCGCAGGCTTCGCGATCAACGCCGACCAGGAAAGCCTTGTACCCGAGCGGTTCGACGTTCTCCACATAATGCGTGGCCACGTACTGCGCCACCTGCGTGACCCGCTCCTGCCCCTTGAGGAAGTTCTTCAAATGAACCGCGCGCTCCAGAATCTTGTTGAGTTCTTCAATATCCGCCACCCCCTCGGCCTCGGCGAGGGAGAGAAACTCCGCGTCCAGGGTCTCGTGCGGGACGAGCATCTTGTTGGGGGCGAGTTGGTAGTAGAGCGGGAGCGTGGTGCCGTCCTCAATGCTGTCGGCAATGGAATACTTGTGCAGATAGCCTTGGTCATCCTCGCAGCCGAAGGTCTTAAAGGTGCCCTTGCCATAGGCGGTCTTGTCCACCGGGGTGCCGGTGAAGCCGATGTAGGTGGCGTTCGGCAGACCAGCCATGAGGAAGTTACCGAGATCGCCGCCAGTGGTGCGGTGGGCTTCGTCGATGAGGATGTAGATATTCGAGCGGGGGTTGAGGTCCGCCGACATGCCGCGGAATTTGTGGATCGTCGTGACGATAATGCCCCGATAGTCGTCCTTCAGCAGTCGATTGAGCCGAGCGATGCTGTCGGCGTGTTCCAGGCTGCCCAGGCCGAGGGCGGCCAGGTTCTTGAGCATCTGGTCTTCCAACTCGTTGCGGTCAATCATGAGGAGGACGGTCGGCTTGTCGGCCTCGGGCGCGCGGAAAAGCCGCTCCGCCGCTTTAATCATGGTGAAGGTCTTGCCGCTGCCCTGGGTGTGCCAAACGAGGCCACGGCTACGGTCGGGGGCAAGGGCTCGTCCGACGGTGGCGTCTACCGCGCCGGTCTGGTGCTGGCGCAGAATGTATTTGTTCAGCTCCTCATCCTTTTCGGCAAAGATGATGTAGTCCTTCAGGAAGGCGAGCACCTGCGGGATGGCGCAGAAGCTCTTCACCTTGGCCTCCAGCCTGCCGGCCTCGGCCTCCTTCCAGTTGAAAATATTGCGCCGCACCGTGTTCCAGGTCACGCCGTAGGAAAAGCCGATGGCGTCGGTGGCGATGAAGAGTTGCTGGGCAATGAACAGCTCGGGCGTCTCGCGGTGGTAACGGCGGATCTGATCCACGCCGAGCGCTATCGCCTCGTCTTTGTCCGCGTTTTTGCACTCGATGACCAGCACGGGAATGCCGTTAATAAGAAAGACGACATCCTCCCGGGTGCCATAGTGGCCGTTGTGAAAAGCCCACTCTTCGGTGACCTCAAACACGTTGCGCGTCGGGTCGCTGTAATCGATCAGGATCAGGTCGCGCTCGCGGTTCTCCTCGTGGTCGAGGAACTTGCCCCGGTTGCGCAGGTGCTCGACGAATGCCCGGTTGCCGTAGATATCGGTGTGGAGATGGCGGAACTGGCCGAGCAGCGCGCCCTCGGCCTCGGTATAGCGCGGGTTGAATTCCCGCACTTTGGCGTCAAGCAGGTCGTCGAAGAAGAGCGACAAAGAAGGGGAGGCAGGAGTGCCCCCTCTCCTTTGCTCGGCCTGCTCGCGGGGCACAAACGTCCAACCGATAGCTTCGGCGTATGTGAGGATGCGGGCTTGGACGGTTTTGTGTTCGGAGGGACGCATGGGAATAAGGAATTACAGCGGCTCTGCTCACTCTCACAGAAGCTCGACCCCTTGAACGCGGCAGAGGTGCTCGAAATCACGAAGATTGAATGTCAGCATCGCGCCTATGCGGACATTCGTATCATCGAGGATTGCACGAAGTACAGAATCCACGAGACTCATGGCCTTATCTTGCGATTTGGCTCGCGCAAGTGTGTCCTCATACGCCTCAAGTCGATACGGAGAATCATCGAGAAATTCTGTATCGGGCGCACGCATAATGCTATTGAACCGTGCAATCGTCCCCGGCCGCCTCGCAAACCGTGTGTTGATGGTCTCGTACAGAATCGGCCACGGCATGACAACAGAAAGCATTTCCAGCCATTCTTGTTTGTCACGAGCAGCGTCGTGATGCTGGTCTCTCGGGTTGAAGAGTGCGAAGAAGAAACCCGAGTCTACCAGAAGCGTGTCAGGATTCCTCGTCATCGTCGTACTCTTCGCGCGTTCCGTAGCCGTCCCAGGGAGCGCTTTTACGTCTCCCAATGATGTAGCGGCCCTTGAGTTTCCCCTCGTCCCGGTAAACGACATAGACCCGTGAGCGTTTGTTCAGCGAGACTGCGTTTTCTAGCTCGGTCTTGAGAGATTCGGGTAAGTCTCCGTCACAGGAAAACCGGAAAGACGCGACGCTGTCGCCGCACTCTTTTGCCCGGTGATCGTCAAGCCAGGCGTACATATTTTCGTAATCGCCTGACACGCCGAGATCAAAAGATAGCCAGATCAGACTTTCCATACGCTCGTCCTCTCTCTCAATTCGGACTGGCAGAGGTCGATAGCGTCAACCCGTTTCTTTCCCGTCATCAGTTCGTGAAGGAGGGTGCGGAAGAGGTCTTGGAGAATGCCCTTTTTGTTCTCAGCCGTATCAATCTTTCGTTGGGCTGAGTCTAGTGTGTCTGCGATTTGCTCTTGCTCTTCACGATTGGGCAAAGCTGTAGGCAACGCATTGACGGCACTTTTGTTGAACTTGGCATTAATCGCATAAGTCTGGAGTTTAACGAAGTAATCGTCCTCGCGGAGATGGTTGAAATAGTGGAATAGGAAACGACTATTTGTTTCCGGGGTGGGACGAATTCTCAGGATGAACGACGAATGAACCCACTCACCATCCAGGTCGAAGTAGGCGGTTTTGCCTACATGGTGTTTGCTGCCGCTGCGCCAATTGAATAGAAGATCTCCCTTCTGGAGGATCGTCTCGAAGTGTCGTTTTGTCTTTAGCTCAAAATAATTGATCTTTTCCAAGTCAAAACTGCCATCCAAAGTGATGTTCTTGTTGGTTAAGATTCTCGTCCCGATTGGCTCAAGATTGTTGGCAACTGACGCCTGAATACCGTAGATGACATCGCGGGTCGTTTCTAACTCTGCGACCTCCCAACTCTCCGGGATAAGCCCGATTTCAGTCTGTTTCTGCGGTTCGCCGCGTGTGCCCTCGGTGAAGAGCTTGTGCATGAGGGTCTTTTTCAGCTCAGTGGTGGTTTGAATGATCCGCTCCTGCGCTTCAATTGCCCGCTGCACCGTCGAAAGGACGTGGGCGATTTTCTTCTGCTCGGGAAGCGGGGGGAGTGAGAGACGAATCTCTTTAAGGCATTCACGAGTAATCCCTTTGATCGTTGCGCCTCGCTTGTTCATAGCAACGAATTGCTGGATTGAGTCGGCGCTTAGCTGGTAGGCGAGGAACTTGAGAGCGGCTTTCTTTTGATCGATCAACACTCCTGTAAGGTCCTGGCTGATAGCGAGGTTGATCCGGTTGATACCAACTTTTCCGACTCCGACACGGGTTGAAAAGAGGATGTTATCTTTCGGAACGATGCTCGTGGAACTATTTTTGACGGCCTCCGGGCATATGAACTTTTCGCCATCTAACAGTTCTAGGCGCGTACCAAGCCATTTGCTCGTGATCCAGGGGATGTCACCCTGCCAATATTCAGGCCGTTTGGTCTATGGAGTCCCACCGCTGATAAAGCCGTCGGCGATTTGGCCGAGCGTGGTAACTGTCCATTCGTCAGGTGCGAGCATATTCATCCTCCACCCCCCTGCCCTGCTTCTGTTGAGGCTGAGCGTTCCAGTCGTTCGGCGAGCCACACCTTGATGATCGACTGCCGCGTCACGCCCAGATGTTTGGCCTCTCGGTCGAGCCGTTCGATCATCCAGACCGGGAAGTCAACGTTGACCCGCTTGAGTTGTTGTTTCGGGCGCCGGATGGTGGACATATCCAGGAAATCCATCACATCTTCGCCCTTGTCAAAGGCAGCGTCGAACTGTTTAGCGGTTACTTTCTTCATACAGAAGCACCTCGTTTCTGCGTGAACGTCGGACTGAGATGATGCGGATGACCTCGTTGCGGTAGGTGACTACTGCGGACCAATGTTTGCCTGCGATTTTACCAATGACGAGCCGTCTCGGTTCGTCAACTGTTTGGGCCGAAACCTCAATGAGCCTCGGGTCTTGCCAGAGCCATTGAGCGGTCAGGAAGTCTATGCCGTGCTTCTTGAGGTTACCTGCGCTTTTCCGTTCGTCAAATTCAAACTCCATTTATGGTATTAAAAATATACTGAGGATGGTCAATTTCAACCCTTTTTACCGGACTGCTCCGAGTTGTTTGAGGATTTTCCTCAGTTCTCCGTCCGTTTCGCGTGCCTCGGCTTCAATGGCGTCGAGTTCGGCCACAATCTCCGCAAGCGGACGGTAGGTCTCCGCGTCGCCGGTGTGGATGTAGCGGCTGGGGGAGATGTTGTAGTCGTTTTTCTTCAACTCCGCGTGATCGACAATGCGGCTGAGTTTTTCCTCTTCCTGCCACCCTATCAGGGTGTCGGCAATGCGGGCGATGCCCTCGGGCGGGATGAAGTTCTTGGGGTCGCCCTTCTCGAAGATTCGGCTGGCATTAGCGAGGAAGACTTTGCCCCGCTGGGCTTCTGGCTTGGCCTTGTTGAGGAACAGGACGATACCCGGGGCGGTGGTGTTGTAGAAGAGATTTTCGGGCAGATAGAGGACGCTCTCGATGAGATCCTGCTCAACAAACCATTGGCGGACGGTTTTTTCCTTGTTGGTGCCGGCATTGCCCGAGCCTCGGGAGGCGGCGCCGGTGTCGAGGACAACGGCGGCGCGACCCTCGGCGTTGAGGCTGGCGTGCATATGCTGGACCCAGCCCCAGTCGGCGGAAGATTTGCCGGGGAAACCGGGCGGGAAGCGGTCGAGTTCGTCATTGTCGTAGTCGGCCTCGGTGTACCAGTCCTGGTTCCACATGGGATTGGCGACGACGCGATCAAAAGTGCGCAGCGTGCCGTTTTTTTCGGCATGAAACTTGGGGTTCTTGAAGGTGTCGCCGATCTCGATCTGGCCCTCCATGTCGTGGATGATCATGTTCATGTTGGCCATGGCCCAGGTTTCGGGGATGTATTCCTGGCCGAACAGTTTGAGGGGCGGGTATTGCGTCTTGTCGGCGGCTGTCATTTGCGCCTCCATGGCAAGCTCACACTTGATGAGGAGGCCGCCGGAGCCGCAGGTGGGGTCGTAGATTTCCATGCCCGGATCAGGCACGAGGACGCGGGCTATGATCTCGCCGACTTCGCCGGGGGTGTAGAACTCGCCGGCACTCTGGCCGCTGCCCTCGGCGAATTTGCGGATCAGGTATTCGTAGCTCTTGCCGATGATGTCGGCCTCAACGTCCTCAAGCCCGAGGCGCTTGGTGCTGATGGCCTCGATGAGGTTGGAAAGGCGGTCGTCGTCGAGGTCGCGCTGGCCGTGGGTGGTCGCGTTAAAGTCAACGCGGTCGATGATGCCCTGCAAAGGCGGGTTTTCCCTGGCGATGGCCCGCATGTGGGTGGTGACGCCTTCGCCGATCTTGTCCGAGAGCTTGCGAATGATGGACCAGACCGGTTGTTCTGGATCGTCCGGCATGAGGGGGAGGTAGAAGCGGACGAGCTTGTGGTCGGCCCCGGCGAGCAGAAAGGCTTTCTTTCGCGAGCCGACCTTGGCGGCGATACGGTTCAGTTCATCATCAAAGACATCGCAAAGGCGTTTGGTGAAAATGAGAGGCAGGATGTAATCTTTGTATTTCGGTGCATCCTTCGCCCCACGGATGGAGCAGGCGGCATCCCATATCCAGGATTCCAGGGATTTGAAGTGGGTCATAAAGACTCAAGTAAGGAATGGAGGCGGCGGGAATCGAACCCGCGTCCGAGAGTAGTCCCCCTAAAGCATCTACATGCGTAGCTCATGTTTTGATCTCGCCTCAGCGTCTCCCACGAGCAGGATGCGTTAAGACCAGCCGGTAAAATTGTCGGGCCGACACCTCCCGGCACGATGCCGGCCGTATCCCGATTTGCGACGCCTTAGCCGGCCCTACGGGCGCGGACCGGTAAGACGCTGGCCGCGCTAGGCGGCCAGAGCGTATTCAGAATCGTCTGCAGTTAGATTGCAGCCTGCCTGTTTTACGGGAAAGACAGAACCCCGGCATGCAGCTTTGGCTTTCCAGCCCCCGTCGAAACCAAGTCGCCCCCATGTGGGAAATTGCAGCAAGCGCGGTGTCTTACCGGGCGTCTCTGCGCAGGGCTCGCGCCAGGTCACGTTTGACATCGCGCTCACGGGTCGTGGCTCGCTTGTCGTAGAGCTTCTTGCCTTTGGCAAGCGCCAACTCAACCTTGGCCTTGCCGTCCCTGAAGTATAGGCGCAGCGGAACCAGGGTCAAGCCCTGCTCCTGGACCTTGCCCATCAGGCGCATGATTTCTTTCTTATGCAGCAGCAGCTTGCGAGCCCGGGTGGGATCGGTCTTGAAGTGGTGGGCCGGCTCGTAGTGGCTGATGTGGGCGTTCATCAGAAAGGCTTCGCCGCGGTTCACCCGGGCATAGCTGTCGTTCAGATTGGCCCGGCCCTGGCGGAGCGATTTCACCTCCGCGCCGGTGAGGACCAGCCCGGCCTCGTGGGTCTCCTCAATATGGTACTCAAAACGCGCCCGACGGTTGGCGCAGATGAGTTTCTGTCCCGGGTTGGATTTTGGCTTCTTGGCCATGGCAGCATGCTCGGGGCGGGGCGTGTTGTTCAGCCGATTACCCGGTTGTCGATCAGCCGCACCTCGCCGACCCAGGCGGCGATGGCCAGCAGGGTCGGCCGGGTTACTTTCTCGACCTCTTCGAGCGTGTCGGGGTCACACAGCGAGGCGTATTCCAGGCGCGTGCCGTCCTGGCCGCTGATCGTGTCGCGGACGGCCCGCAGAATGGTCGCGGCCCGCCGTTCGCCTTGGCCGACCAGCTGCTGGGCGGTGTTCAGCGCGCCGGCGATACACAGGCTGGTCTGCCGCTGGGCCGGGCTGAGACGCGCGTTACGGGAACTCATGGCCAGGCCGTCCGCCTCACGCACGGTCGGCATGGCCACGATTTCCAGGTCAAAATTCAGGTCCGTGACCATGCGTTTGATCACCACGCACTGCTGAAAGTCCTTTTCGCCAAACAGGGCTGCGTGGGGCTTGACCATGTTGAACAGCTTGGCCACCACCGTCGTCACCCCACGAAAATGCCCCGGCCGGTGGGCGCCGCACAGCGGCTGGCTGACCTTTTCGACCTCGACCGCAGTCTGATACCCATCCGGGTACATCTCCGAGGCGTCGGGGTTGAACAGCACGTCAGTCCCAAGCTCGCTGAGCAAACGCCGGTCCTGCTCGTCATCGCGCGGGTAGGCGGCAAAGTCGGACTGCTGGTTGAACTGCATGGGGTTGACAAAGATTGAGACCACGACAACATCGCCGGCCTGTTTGGCCGCCCGGACCAGGCTGAGGTGGCCTTCGTGCAAAAAGCCCATGGTCGGCACAAAGGCGACCTTCTTGCCCGCCTGACGCTGGGCGTCCGACCAGCGCTGCATCTCGGATACGCGGTGAATGATCTGCATAAACGGCTCCCAATTCTGGGGCTGGCTCCGTGTCCGGCCTAGTGGAAGGAGTGCGCGTCGCGCGGAAACGCCCCGCCCTGGACGTCTTCAATGTAGGCTCTGACGGCTTGGGTAATCACCCCGCGCAGGTCGGCGTACTGTTTGACGAACTTTGGTGAGAACTTGCCGCCCAGGCCGAGCAGGTCGTGCAGCACCAGAATCTGTCCGTCACAGTGCGGCCCGGCCCCGATGCCGATGGTCGGGATGGACGCGCGCTGGGTCACCTCGCGGGCCAGATCGAGCGGGACGCCTTCGAGCACAATCGCAAAAGCCCCGGCGTCCTCCACGGCCTGGGCGTCTTCCAGCAGACGCTCCCGGGCTCCGGGCCGACGACCCGACTTTTTTCCCTGGACCTTGAAGCCGCCCATCCGATGGACCGACTGCGGCGTCAGGCCGATGTGGGCCATGACCGGGATATCGACATTGGTAATCGCCCGGATGACGCGCTGGACATTCACCCCCCCCTCCAGCTTGACCGCCTCAGCCCCGCCCTCTTTGAGCAAACGACCGGCGTTGGTAATAGCGGCGCAGATGCCGGCCTGGTAGGTGAGAAACGGCATGTCGGCCACGACCAGCGCCCGTGGCCGAGCCCGGCTGACCAGCCGGGTATGGTAGACCATCTCGTCCAGCGTCACCGGCAGGGTGGTGTCGGCCCCCTGCACGGCGGTCCCCAGCGAGTCCCCGACCAGGATGACGTCGATGCCACTCTCATCGACAAGACGGGCGAACGGATAGTCGTAGGCGGTCAGGGCCGTGATCTTTGTGGTGGCCGTTTTGAGACGCTGGAGCTCGGGAACGGTGACCTTGGGTGCGGCGTGCGGCATACAGAAACCCTCCTTACGCTCGAACCGGAGTCGGAGGGCTGGAAAGAAGAAGGGGAAGGAACCGAAACCACAGGCACGTTGCCGCCAGGCTGGGATACGTGCCTCCGCCGTCCCCTGTGTATTCCGACTGCCATCCGTCTCGGTCCGTTGGATCCAAGCGGCCTTATGGCACGTCCCTGCCACCTTCTCGGTTCTTGCCGGGTCGATGCGTTCATCGCCCGTATTCCGCTCGTCCCTCGGTCAGCGGCTGAGAAGGACAGCAAGAGACTTAACGCGCGTGCAGATAGCATATTCTCCGAGCTGTTGTCCAGAGGGCCGGGGCGCTATTCCTGGCCGTCCGCTCCTGCTAGCCTCGGGCCATGGATAGCGCCGAACAGTTGGGCCAGCTTTTCATGGTCGGCATTCCCCGGCCCGAACTCGATCCCCACACCCGTCGGCTGCTGCTCGACCTGCGGCCCGGCGGCATTGTTCTGTTCAGCCGCAACTATACCGACCTTGAGACGCTGGGCGCACTGTGCCGGGAACTGCACGGCCTGGACCGGGCCGACCCGCCGCTTATTGCGATCGACCATGAGGGCGGCCGGGTGCAGCGTCTGGGCGCGCCCTTCACCCACTTTCCGCCGGCCCGGCGGCTGATACGCACGGGCGCGGCCCAACCGGCCGAGCTGGCCTATCAGGTCGGACGGGCCATGGGGTACGAACTGCGGGCGGTGGGGATTGATCTCGATTTTGCTCCGGTGCTGGACGTGTTGACCAATCCCGACAATGACGTCATTGGGGACCGGGCGTTCTCGGACCAGCCGCAGCAGGTGGCGGCGCTGGGGAGTGCGCTGGCCCGCGGTCTGCGCGAGGCCGGCGTCATTCCGTGCGGCAAGCATTTTCCCGGTCACGGGGCAACGCGGCTCGATTCGCACCAGGATTTGCCCACCGACGAGCGGTCGGCCAGCCTGCTTGAGCAGACCGACCTGGTGCCCTTCCGCCGGGCCTGCGGGGAACAGCTCGAAATGCTCATGACCGCCCACGTCGTCTATCCGGCTCTCGACCCGGACCGACCGGCCAGCCTGTCACAACCGATTATCACCGAGCTGTTGCGCCGCCGGCTTGGCTTTGACGGGCTTGTGGTCAGCGACGATTTGGAGATGGGCGCGATCATCCGCCACGGCAGCGTTGAGCAGGCGGCGGTTCAGGCGCTGGCCGCCGGCACGGACCTGCTCCTGGTGTGTCACAGCCTGGAGCGGGCCGTCCAGGCCCGGGACGCCTGTCTCGGGGCGCTGGCCGCCGGTCGCCTGTCAGCCTGGCGGCTGGCCGAGGCAAGGCGCAGGCTTGGGGCGCTCAAGACCGGGTCGAGACAACTCCCGCCCGTCTCTGCCGAGGTCATCGGGTGCGCCGCCCATACGCGGCTGGCGGAAGCCCTGGGAGACACAACGGGTTCGGAGGCGTGACCCGGGTCACGACGAGACGGCCGTGTCGGGCTGGCCGGCCCGCACCACCCGCGGCAGGGATTCGTCATACGGGGCACGCACGACCCCACGCTCGGTAATGATTGCGCTGACCAGGGGATGGGGCGTGACATCAAAGGCCGGGTTGGCAACCGGAATATCGGTCGGGGCGATCTGCTGGCGGAAGATGTGGGTGACCTCGCGCGCCGCGCGTTCTTCAATCGGAATATGCGCGCCGGAGGGGCAGGCCAGGTCGACCGAGGTGGTCGGTGCCGCAACATAGAAGGGCAGCTCATGCCGGGCGGCCAGCACCGCAGAGGTATACGTCCCGATCTTGTTGGCCACGTCTCCGTTTGCTGCGGTCCGGTCGGTTCCGACAATCGCGCAGTCAATCGCGCCTTTTTGCATGAAATGGCCGACCATGTTGTCGGTGATCAGGGTTGCCGGAATGCCCTCCTTGCTCAGCTCCCAGGCCGTCAGCCGGGCTCCCTGCAGAAACGGCCGCGTTTCGGGCACGTAGACCGAGAGGTGTTTGCCCTGCTCCCAGGCGGCGCGGATCACTCCCAGGGCCGTACCGTAGCCGGCCGTGGCCAGGGCGCCGGCATTACAGTGGGTGAGGACGCTGGCCCGAGGCGGGATCAACGCCGCCCCGTAGCGGCCCAGGCGACGGTTGGCCTCGATATCTTCGGCATACAGGGCCAGGGCTTCGTGTTCGAGACGTTCGCACAGACGAGTCCGGCCCGCCGCATGGGTCTCGGCGTAGACGCCCCGCATACGCTCGATGGCCCAGAACAGGTTGACCGCAGTCGGACGGGTCGCGGCAAAAACCCGGCACAGCCGATCAAAGGTGGCCGGCCGGTCGCTGGTCTTGAGCTGTCGGGCGCCGAGCGCCAGCCCCATGGCCGCAGCCACGCCAATGGCCGGCGCGCCGCGAATAATCATGGCCCGAATCGCTCGGGCAACGCCCTGGTAGTGGGTATAGGTCCGATAGAGTTCGCGGGTCGGCAGGAAGCGTTGATCGAGCATGATCACCGCAGCCGGCCTGCCGGCCTGGGCCGTCTGCCATCTGATGGCGAAAAAAGCGGCCAGCATACTAGACATCGGTCTGGGGGTCAAACAGCTGCACCCCGGTCGCCGGTCGCCAGGCCGCCACCGTCTGCTCGTCCGGCAAACGCTGAATGACGATCTCACGGAACGGCTCGCCCGAGGCTTGGATGCGCACCTCGGACGTGTCTTGAGAAGCGTCGAGAACCTGGAGCGCCTGGCCGGTCCGCAGCCAGGTATCGACCAGCAGCTGGGCCAGGAGCTTCTGCTTGCTCTCGGACAGATTTTTCCAGCCTTCGGTCACCTTGACCGTCACCGCTGTGCCGTCAAGTTTGGCCTCCATGCCGTAGTAGACGTCCGCCCACAGGC
>WTHE01000514.1 GCA_011523315.1 Candidatus Binatota bacterium | reverse complement strand
AGAAGGGACCGGCGCTCGTGTTCACCACCGGGGTGGGTGATCCTCTCTTCCTGAGAGGGGGGTCAGGAGCAGCCACCTTGCTCACAAGGCGGACGAGGGGGGAGCGGAGCATTGAGCGATGCAATGAAGAGAGTGGCGAGTGGCCAGTGGAGAGTGTTCTGTGCCCTGCTCGCCACTCTTCACTCGCCCCTCTCTTCGTCGTCCTTAAAGCGTGCGTCCCGCCAGTCGAGCGCGGCCCGCAGGCCCTTTTCCCTACGGATTCGGCTGAAGGTTTCCTGCTCTTCGGTTCGGGTCGTATCGAACAGGGTCACCAGGTCGAGGTTCTGCTCAATGCTGTTCAGAAAGCCCATATTCTCAAAGGCGCGGTTGATGGCGATCTTATTATACTTGACCCCGACCTGGGCAATGTTGATCATCGTCCGGGCCATCTTCTCGCACTCGGGGATGAGCCGGTCGTGGGCGACCACCTTGTTAATCATGCCCAGCCGTTCAGCCTCCTGGGCCGACAGGGTCTGGCCGGTCAGCAGCAACTCTTTGGCCTTGGCCAGGCCGACGCTGAAGGGTGTGACCAGGACCGGCGGACCCGTCCCAAAGCGAATCTCCGGCTCGCCCAGCGTGGCCTGTTCAGAGGCGATTTTGATATCGCACAGCTGGGCCAGTTCACACGCCCCGGCCAGCGCGTAGCCGTTGATGGCGGCGATATACGGCTTGGCCGAGTGCCAGATTTTCAGAAAGATGGTGATGTTCTTTTTGAGGGCCGAGCGCCAGTCGTCGGCCGGGCGCTCGTACAGCTCGGGTTCGCCTTCCGGTCTGCCAATGTCGAAGCCGGCCGAGAAGGCGCGTCCGGCCCCGGTCAGGATCACGACTTTGACCTCCGGGTCGTCCTCAATCGTGTCCAGCGCCTGTCCCAACTCGGCCATCAGCTCCGGGCTCAGCGCGTTCAGTTTACTGGGCCGGTTGAGGGTCAGATAGCCGATGCCGTCGCGCTTTTCAAACAGCAAGGTGTGATAGTCTGCCATAGCTCCTCCTGCGCGTGAGCCCGATGTCTAACCCAAAGGGGGGGAGAGATCAAGCTGCGGCTCGGGTCTTGCCCCAGCCTGAAAAAAATCGCAGACTTGTGCTTCCACACCGACGATGCTGACCTCCGACCTCCTCCAAACGCGCAACCACGGGCCCTACATCTATCCGCGCTACATCAAGACCGAGGCGCCCCGAGCTCAAGGGCTGGCCGAACAGCTGATCGCCATTTTCAGCGACCACCAGGGCAAGACCCGGCGCGAGCTGAGCGACGCCCTCAACCAGTACGCCCAGGACAGCACCGACTATCGGATTCAGCGCGGCCTGGCCAAGCTGCTGCGGGACGACCGCTGCGAGTTCAGCGAGCGCAGCGTTGCCCCCCCGGCCGAGGTCCGCGAGCGGGTGTTTGGCCTGGCCCGGGAGAACCATCCGGTCGTGCTCCAGCCGGATATGATTCATCCCGTGTCCAGGAACGACATTCTGGCCGAGGTGGCCAGCGAGTACAAAACCGATGTGGAGCAGCTAACCTGGGCGGTGTACGCCGACCTGCCCGACAACCACATCCTGACCCGCTTCGACTCGCCCCAGCCCGAGTGGCTGCTGGAGCGCTATAATGTCGCCCTGGCCCAGGCCCTGCTGTACCGCTGCATTCGGATGAGGCTGTCGGTCCTTCGCAACATTCCCAGCCGCTACAAGCAGCTATTCAAGTTTGTGAAGTTCTACCAGCTGATGCACACCATTCAGGGCGACCTGGACAGCGGCTATGAGATTGTGCTTGACGGCCCGGTCAGCCTGTTTCGCCTGTCCCAGAAGTACGGTCTGAAGCTGGCGGTCTTTCTGCCCGCCCTGCTGTTGTGCACGCGCTGGAAGATGGAGGCCGAGATCGTGGCTGCGGACGGCGAGCGGCGTTTTTTCCCGCTCGACGAAAGCGCCGGGCTGCACTCCCACTACCGCGACAGCACGGTGTATGACTCGCTGCTGGAGCGGACGTTTGCCGAGCGGTTTGGCGAGATTGAGAGCGGCTGGGAGATTGAGCGCGAGGTTGCCATCATCAACCTCAAGGACACGGTGTTTATCCCCGACTTTGCCTTCCGCCACGCCGACGGCCGCACCGCGTTGCTGGAGATCGTCGGCTTCTGGCGGCCCGACTATCTGAAACGCAAGCTGATGAAGCTCAAACGCTCGGGCCGCACCGATATGGTGGTGGCGGTCTCGGCCGATCTCAACGTCGGCGAGGAAGACTTCAAAGACGTGCCGGGCAGCGTGTTTTTCTTCAAGCGGCGCATCAATCCCCAGGAGGTGCTGACGCGCTTGGAGCAGGTCGGGCAGGACGCCAGCCTGGAATCCTGAGCGGGGCTGTTTGCCCTGTACATCTCTGACCTCGGCGCTTGGCAGACGGTCCATCCCTCCACCTGTGGGGGCAGCTTCTGCACAGTCGTATTGGAATCGGGTATTGCGGGGGCGGAAGGCCGGGCCGTTGTAAATCCGGGTGGCCGCATCCGGCTCTCTGTTGGCGTATTGAACCTGGGGG
>WTHE01000439.1 GCA_011523315.1 Candidatus Binatota bacterium | reverse complement strand
GTGTGGCATTGCGTCGCCCGGTTTCCCCCGCAGTCGGCGCCATAAGCAGCAATTCCCCTTGCGCGGTCCGCTCGAAGCGGAGTTCCCGATTCGCTCGACACAGCAGATACAAGCGCTCATCCGTCAGCTCCATGACGGGTCGGAGGTTGAGCCTCAGCGTCGTCGGGGGCTGGACGGAAATGGCCTCAGGCATCCGAACCTCCCCGCAGCGGGTGGGCCTGCTTCCACTCGGTCGCGACCTGGCCCATGGTCTTGAACGCGACCCCGTCATGGCCCTGGAAGTAGTCGATGAGCCGCTCCAGCATCAGCAGCCGGTGGCCACGTCCGATGACCTGGGGGTGCATGGTCAGGGTGTAGACGCCCTGGCCGATGCGGTCGTACAGAAAGTCGAAGTCGGCCGCCCAAATCTGGTACACCTCGTCGGGGGTGCGCAAACCAACGTGGTTGGCCGGCCAGTGGAGGTTGAAGTACGGCCAGTCGTCGAGACTCCAGTCCAGCGGCAGTTCGAGCACGTCGATCTCCTGGCCGAAGACATACGGGGCGTCGGTGCGCATCTCGTCCCCGACCCGACAGTAGTAGGGGGTGAAATCGTCGGCCATCATGCTGGAATCGTACACGAAGCCGTACTCCAGGAGCAGGCTGTGGGTGACGGGGCTGACGTCTGCGGCGGGTGAGCGATAGCCGATTGGCGCTTTGCCGGTCACCCGCTGCAAGCAGGCGATGCCCCGCTCCAGAATGTCGCGCTCCTGGTCGGCCGACAGCGAGCGCGGGTTTTCGTGGCAGTAGCCGTGATGGCCGAGTTCGTGCCCGGCGTCGGCAATACGCCGGACGCTGTCCGGGTAGGTCTCGGCCGTATGACCGGGAATAAACCACGAGGCCGGCAGCCGGTAGCGGTCGAGCAGGTCGAGGATGCGCGCCGTGCCGACCTTGCCGAACTCGCCGCGTGACAGGGTGCTGGGCGAGCGGGTCCGAAATGAGCCGCTCCAGACCGATATCCCGTCAAAGTCAAAGGACAGACACACCGCGATGTTTTTGCTCGGATTCATCTTCTGGGCCTCCTTACAGGTCCACAAACACGTCTTTGACCCCCTCGCTGGTCAGCTGGGAGACGGTGGTGATCTTGTCGCTGAATTCTTTGAGGGTGCCGAGCGAGCTGGAGCCCACGTCGATCAGAATAGAAAACAGGGAGAAGCCCAGGGCGTCTTTGTCGCGGCGGAACTGCTCGGCCCAGTCGGGGCTGACCCGACACTCGCCGTCGGTAATAAACACGATATCGCCCCGCCTGAAGCGCGCCTGGCGCAGTCCCTCGACCGCAGCGTTGAGCGGCGTCTCAAAGTCGGTGCCGCCGCCGGGGAAGTACTCGGCCAGCTCCATGACCTTGGACATTTCGACCTCGTAGCGCTCACGCGGGTTGAGGTCGAGGATGTGCAGCGGGCTGGACGCCGAGGAAAAGCAGATGGACCGGAACAGGCGGCGTTGGCGGCGGGCGATTTCCAGCAGGGTCAGGGTCAGGGCTTTGGCCCACACCTCTTTGTCGCCCATCATGGACGAGCTGCCGTCCAGGCATACGATCACCGGCCCTCGGCCCTTTTCTTCGATGCCCCGCAGCGAGTACAGGAGCAGTTGGTGGTCCAACAGGCGTCGGGTGAAATCCTTGCGCAGGATAGGGTGGTGGAGGGCGACCAGCTCGTGCGGCAGCAGGCGGCTGATTTCACTGCCCAGGCTGGCTTCGAACAGCTCTTCTGAGCGGCGCTCAAAGATTTTGCGCCGCAGGGCCAGGGCGTGGTACTTCATGCGGCCGACCATGCGGGCCAGCTTCTTGAGCTTGTCGTTGCCGGCCAGATGCTTGCCCAGCTCGATCTGGCGGCCGGGCGAGGATTGATAGCCGCCGCCGACCGTCGTACTCCACGACTCGGCCTGCTGGAGCGCGTCGTCCAGGTTCTGGGTGGCGTTGATGGCTTCTTTGCGGAAGCGGTTGGCGACCTCGGCCTGCATGTCGGACAGCTCGGCGTCGAGCTGTTTGGCCTGCTTGCGCAGCCGGGCGTCCTCGGCCCGAGCCTCGCTGGCCAGCTTGTTGGCGGCCTGTTCCAGCAGCTTTTTGGTCTTTTTGGACAGGTCGCCATCCTCGGCCAGTTCCTTGGCGACCTGTTTGGCCTCGTGGGCGGCGTCGGTCTTGTCCTGAACCGTTTCCTCCTGCTGGCGCAGGCGCTGCATGTCGAGCATGTGGCGGCGGGTGAGGGTCTTTTCGGACTTGAGCAGCCCGAGCGCGCCCTCGCCCAGCAGGACCGTGGCCAGGCCGGCCCGGGTCTCGTCCAGGACGGTCGCCTCACGCAGAAACTGGGCCAGCTCGCCGTGGTGCAGGGCGTCGAGCAGGGTCTTGTTCAGCATGGCGCTGGGCAGCACCGCGTCGGCGTCGAGAAAGAGGACGTTGTACTTGAACAGGGCGCAGAACAGGTCTTGCAGCAGCGCCCCGAACTGCGGGACCAGGGTGCCGCCGGTGTCTTCCAGGGTTTGCAGCGACGACGACTCGTCACGCAATTTGCGGTACAC
>WTHE01000230.1 GCA_011523315.1 Candidatus Binatota bacterium | reverse complement strand
GGGCAAGAACACCTCCCTGAGCCGGGCGAGGCCGTTTTTCAGCGGCAAAAAATACAGGGCCAGACAACTCGTGTAGATATCCTCCTGCCCCTCGCCGAGTCCGAACCGCACTGTGCGGTTATCGTCCGGCAGACAGAACGTCCCGAAGACGACATCCCAGACAGGAAAGAGAAACGCGAAATTCTTGTCGATATGGTCGGGATGGCAACTGTGGTGGATGTGATGGTGCGCAGGACAGCCGAACACATAGGCCCATTTCCCAGGCCACCTGAGCCAGATGTGAGAGTGGCGCAGATTATACCCCAGCGCGTTGAACAGGAAAGCAAACAGCGCGACGCCAAAGATCGTCGGCGTCGCAGGGATATAGCCGAGCGCCCACACTATCACGCCTCCCGAAAGTCCGATCGCGACCCCGTGGCCCAACGTGTAGAAGAGATTGTCTATGGGATGTTCTCGGTAGTTCGTCAAGGGATGCATGACGGACGGCGAATGATGCACCTTGTGAAATTCCCACAGCAACGGGTTTTTGTGCTGGTAATAATGCAGGGCATAGGCGACAAAGTCGCTCAGCAGCATGGCCAACAGCGCACAGGCCCATTCCAGACCCCAGATGAACTCGGACGCAAGCGTCAAGCCCCCGCCGCTCAGGCCTGTCAGCACGTCGGAACTTTTGTGAAAGACCGCGGCTGAGACGGCCCCCATCAAAACCCCTTCGGCGAGCAATACCCGGAACACCTGATGGAAGAAAAAGTACCGCACATCGAGCCAGGCAGACCGCTGACTCCACACCGCCGGCGGGAACAGGAAACGTCCAAAAGCGCGCAGTCGTCCGTCCTGCCCGGTGCGCACCCCGGGGGACGAGCGGAAAAAAACGAAGAGGGCGAATACGAGGGACGTGAACAGCCAGACGACGAAAATTCTCTGCTCCGAATTAAACGGATAGTTGAGGACGACAAGAAGCCGATCCAGAAAAACGTCGCCCAAAGCAGAGCCGATGTCAAACAGGTCGGCGGTCATCTCGTTCATGCCGTGCGCCGCAACAGCTCGGCCAACACCTCACCCTGGCGTTCCAGGGCTGCGCCTTGGCGGTCGAGCGCCGCACCCTGGCGGTCGAGCGCCTGACCGATCTTGCCCAAGATATCCGCCTGTTGGTCGAGCTGGCGGTTGCGCTCCTCAGAGGCTTTACCCATCTGCCGCAAACCCCAGGCAATCAAGCCGATCTGCCCGAAGCCGACCACCGCGCTCACGACCAGGCCCGCAATCTCCGCCCAATTCGGGGGTGGGCCGGTCTGGAGCGCTGCGACAGCTTCCCGCGCCAACTGTAACAGTGCTGCGTCCATGCGTTCCTCTCCGAGTGATGCACCTTAGACACCCATTATGACGAGAGCGGAACAGCAGGGCTACAACTCATCATAAATCACTCTAACGTGAAACGCGCTACCCGCCCAGATTGCGCAGCAGGTCCATGGTCGAGACAAAAGCCGGTCCCGCCACCAGCAACAGCGTCCCCGGCGTGACCAGCAGCATCATGGGCAGGCTCATCAGCACCGGCAGCCGCCCGATCTGGACCTCCATCCGGGCCTCGCGTTGCTGGCGCTCGCTGGCGGCGATATTCTTCATCGACCGGGCCAGCGGCGTGCCATACCGCTCGCCCTGGGCAATCGTGGAAGACAGGTCGCGCAAACCCTCCACCCCGGTGCGGAGATACAGGGCGTGCAGCACGTTCCTGCGGTCGGCGCCCAGCCGCAACTCCGCCTCGGCCAGGGCGAACTCGCGCGTCAGGTCGGGGGCCATCAGTTGCAGTTCGTTCACCGCCCGAGACAGGGTGCGCTCAAACGTCAACCCGGACTCGAGACAAATCGTCATCAGGTCCAGGGCGTCCGGCAGGGCTGCGGCCATCAGACGTTGGCGGCGGACACCGAGCCGATCCAGGCACGTCTCGGGCACAATCCCGCCCACGACCGCCCCGGCCAGACCGGCCAGCAGAATGGTCGGCGTGGTGGTGTAGGCTCCCAGCCACTGTCCTGCCGACACCTGAAAGCCGAGCAGAACGCCGCACCCCAGGGCCGCAGCCAGCTTGACCGTCATGAATATCGACAAGGCGTCGGGTCGGTGAAACCCCGCCTTCGTCATGAGGTCACTGAGCTTGGCCCGCTCGGCCGTGCCAACCGGCACCAGCCGGGACAACACATCCAGGACAGCCGCCGCCAGGACGCGGAGGGAGCCCCCTCCTGCCTGTGACGTGCGCGGTTTCTGCGGGTCGCCATACACCGTCACGGCCCACGCCCGCACCCTGGCGAGGCGGCGGTCCATGATCTGGACGTTCTGACTGCTGCGAAAGACCGCCACGCAGGCGGCTGCCATGCACGCAACGACTCCTGTGACAACGATGGTCCAGAACAGCATCGGATGACTCCTCTCGAAAAGCTCCCGATCTTTCCTTCGACTTCGCTTCGCTACGCTCAGGATGACCGGTCATCCTGAGCGTAGGTCCTGAGCCTGTCGAAGGGCCGAAGTCGAAGCATCCCTCCTGGGACGGCCTCACCGCCC
>WTHE01000423.1 GCA_011523315.1 Candidatus Binatota bacterium | reverse complement strand
CTAGCGGTGCAGCTCGGTCAGGCGGTTCAGGTCATACAGGCGGCTGATGAAATCGACCGAGAAGTCGGGCAGACCGCCGCCGTACTCGCGCCACAGGTTGCCCCGGCCGTTCTGGATATCGACCGTATCAACATTCTTCCAGTGGACGGCGGAACGTCCGTGGTTCATGTCGGTGTAGCGCTTGGCGTCGTCGCTCCAGGCATAGCCCCACTGCCACACCTTCCACAGCTTGCCCTTGCGGTCGAAGGCAATATGCAGCCAGGTCTCCCAGGTTTCGGCATCGATGACCTGAATCGCGCTCGAATACGGGTGACGGGGATCTTTGGGCGTGCGCTCGACAATCGCCATGCGGCGGACCTGCCACACGTCGTCGTTGAGCCAGCCGTCGGGACCGCCGTAGCGCACTCCGTCGTCGTCCCACTTGGTCTTGATATGGACCGCAATCATGTCTTTCCAGCCCAGGAAGTTCCAGTTCCACTCCAGCGGACGGCCGGAGAAGCCGTAGAAGTCTTCCAGGGTATGCTCGGTGCCCATCAGCGAGTCGGATTTGACCTCGGCCGAAATCCGCCGCACGCGGCGCAGGCTCGGCACATAGGCCCAGCCGTCGTCGCCCCGCCGCGGGTCGTCGTAGCGGGCCACAATAAAGGCCGTGCCCCGCACGTCGTAGGGCGAGAAGAAGCCGGTGAACTCCTTCCAGTACACCTCGCCGGCGTCGGCAACGTTCGGCAGCTGGTAGTTGGACTCTGGATACATGGGCAGGTGCGAGTAGTAGGCGCGGTGGTAGAAGGTGCCCAGGCTGCGCTCGAAGCGCCCGCCGCCGCCGTAGATCTTTTCCGTATCGTACTGCCAGTCCTCGGGCTTGATCGGGTACTCGTCGCCCCGCCAGCCCTCGGGCGGCTGTTCGGGTTCGGGCGCGACGTGCTCGCCGCCAAAACGCAGCCAGGTCGTCAGCGCGTTATTGACGAAGTAGCCGCGCCAGTACCAGCGTTTGTCATAGTTCCAGGCGACCTTCAGCCCGGACTGGGGGTCGTCCTCGGTGATATCCTCGTTGGAGAAAGGATAGCCACACACATAGTTCTCCAGGGCGCCGTCCTCGGCCAGGCTCACCTGTTCCTGGAACTGTTCGTTGCAGTCGAGCACCAGCTGGTGGGGGGTGACGTGGTTGGTCTCCACGATCTCGAACTGCACATCGGTCCATTTCTGGTACTGCTCAAAGTAACCGGGGAACAGAAACGGCCGGATTCGTTCCAGGTCGGCGTGGGTCAGGACATCGCCCGGTTTGAAGTCGGGCTTGGCATCCTTGGACGCCGCCAGCCATTGGCTGAAGCTCTCCCGCGTGTAGGTCGTCGGATCATCCTGGGCCACGGCCGCAGCCGGTCCGAACAGCATACCGCAAGCGACAAATACCGATGCGAGTGCGAGTCGCCACATACATCCTCCTTGGGTCTGAGTGTTTCTATTCTTGCCCTTTTGGCCCGACAGTCAAGCCGCCGGGCCAAAAGGGGTGACACGTTGCCTCTGGCTAGAACCGGTAGCGTATCCGGCCCCAGAACTCGTTCATCTGGTTGCGTTCCGAACCGCCGGCCTGCATGTGGCCGATGCCGAAACCGCTTTCGCTGAACGGCCGACCGTCGGTCGTAAAGCGGGCAAAGGTCGTCAGGTCGTGCTCGCGGGTCGTACCCAGAAAGGCGGTGACGCCGAACTGGACCGACCAGTGGTTGGTGATCAGATACTCGGCGTTGCCGCCCAGCGTACCGTCCACACCGGTCGTGCCGTAGGCGCCGAACAGCAGGTAGACCAGCTGATCCCTGAAATAGTGGTTCTGG
Source organism: Candidatus Binatota bacterium (assembly GCA_011523315.1). Taxonomy (GTDB): domain Bacteria; phylum Desulfobacterota; class Binatia; order Bin18; family Bin18; genus JAAXHF01. The sequence continues at coordinate 727 of WTHE01000423.1, read as the reverse complement.
ACGAAGAAGGTGAAGATGAAGTTGTCCCGCGCCCGTTGGGGTTGCCGAAACGGCCGGCGTTGACATCCGGCAGATGGGTGCCGAAGGCTTGCAGGCTGAGGAAGAAACTCCGGGTCGGGTTGAGGAAACGGATAAAGGTCGGGCGGTCAATGCCCAGCACCCAGCGGTAGATGTTGGTATCGGCAAACAGGTCGGACTTGGTCGTATCCGTCACCAGGGCGTTGGCCGTCCACGAGGTTTCGGTGCGGAACACCAGGCCGGTGGTGGGCTCAAACCAGTCGACCGACAGCCCCAGGGTGTTCTGCTTGCGGTAGCGGGCCGCCAGCGAGCCGCCCAGGCCGCACAGGTTGGCGTAGCGGGCGCGCTTGTACTTGCTCTTCACGTCGGCCACGATGGCGGCGTCGCGCATGCGGATCTGGCGCGGCTTGACGTTGATCCGGGTCGGACCAAAGGCCGACATGACATCCTCGCCGCCCACGCCGCCCGGCTCGGGGAAAATCGAGTTGCCGGCGCTGTCCACCATGCAGCCCTCGATGCCGGTCATGACGTTGATCCGGTCCCAGCCAAAGGCAGCCACGTCCTGAAAGGCGAACCAGTCCGTCAGCTGGAGGCGGAAGTTGCCGATAGTCGCCTCCCAGCGCATGCCGATGCCCGAGTTCTTGAGGTTCCAGGCCGGCGCGGCGTTGCGGTGCAGGGCCATATTGACATCGTCCCGACCGGGGAACAG
>WTHE01000194.1 GCA_011523315.1 Candidatus Binatota bacterium | reverse complement strand
CGTCGCTCCCAGCTTCTGGACGCCGTATGAGCAGGGCTGGGAGAAGAAGCCGTTTATCTAGGACTGCGCCTCACAGCTGGCCGCTGACCGTATAGTAACCCCGTACCGGTGGAGCCCGAAAAAATGCGGCCAGAGCCTTGGCGGCGCGCGGAAAAAACGCGCCCGGCTCGTCGGTCGCCCGCATGGCCTCGGCCGAGGTCCACAGACTCAGACCCAGCCCACTGCCGGCCTGGCGGTCGGCAAACCAGAACACACCCTGAAAGCCGGGCTGTTGTTTCAGCTCGGGCAGCAACACGTTGGTATACACCTCTAGCGCCCGGTCAAGCGTGTCGCCGGCTACCGGCAGGCTGAGCGTCTGCGCCACCCGTCCGCCCAGAGCGTGGCCGGCCTGCACACACACCTCGTACAGGTCGGGCGTCGGCGGCTGGCTCAGAAAGGGCAGCAGCATGGCCGATACGATGCGCTGGCTGTGCGGCTGCGAGCGGCGCAGATCGTCCCGCCGCTCCCACAGTGACAGCAGCAGGCCGCGCTGTGAGGCGGCGTCGGTCAACACCAGCCCGCCGCTGAACCCGCGCCGCTGGAGCAGGTCGGGAACGGCGCTTTTGCGATACACGGTCAAAAAGTCGTCCAAAGAGTCGTCACTGTAGTCCGGTTTGAACCGGAGCGGAATCACACGCGCATACATGGCTTACACCAGCTCCTGCAAATCGCCCAGCAAGCCTCGGATGACGGCAAACCCCCGGTCCCAGAACTCCGGCCGGTTGATATCCACGCCGAGCCGGGCCAGGGCGTGTTCGGGGCGCTCGGAGCCGCCGCTCTGGAGCAGCCGCACGTAGGCCGGCATGAAGGCCGGTCCCTCGTCGAGGTAACGCTGGAACAGGGCCAGGGTCAGCAGCTCGCCAAACGGGTAGGCGTAGCAGTAGAAGCGGCTGTAGATGAAATGCGGGATGTATGACCAGCCCCAGCGGTAGATCGGCGGCAGCTCGACGCTGTCGGCGAACAATTTCTCCTGCTCCTGCCACCACAGCCGGCCGAGGTCCTCGGCGCTGAGCACGCCCTGTCGGCGCTGGGCGTGGGCCGCCATCTCAAAGCGGGTCAGCGCGGTCTGGCGAAACACCGTGCCGTACATATCCTCGAGCGTGTCACACAGGATAGCCCGCCGCGCCGCAGGGTCGTCGGCCTGGTCCAGCAGGTGGCGGGTCAACACCATCTCGGCAAACACCGAGGCGGTCTCGGCCAGCACCAGCGGCGCATCATAGTTCAGCAGGCTCTGGTCGCGGGCCAGGCAGTAATGAATCCCGTGGCCCAACTCGTGGGCTACGGTCGCCACATCGCGGCCCGTCCCGGTGTAGCTGCACAGAATATAGGGGTGGTGCTGGGGCGACAGGGCGGCGCAAAACGCTCCGCCGCGTTTGCCGGCCCGCACCTCGGCGTCAATCCAGCGCTGCTGAAAAAAATCCGTCGCCAGGGCCGCAAAGTGCCCGTCCACCCGCCCAAAGGCAGTCACAATCAGTTCCTGGGCGGTGGAAAACGGAATGTGCTCAGCCGTGGCGTCGAGCGGCGCGTACACGTCGGTATAGCTCAGGCGCTCCAGGCCCAGCAGGCACGCCTTGAGCCGAAAGTAGTCCTGGATCAGCGGGTAGTGTCGCTCAACCGCTCCCAGCATGGCTTCGACCGTGGTCGGCGCAATCTCGTTGGCCAGATGGGTCGGGGCGGTCACATCGTCGTAGTGGCGGAGGTCGCACTCAACCCGGTGGTCGAGCAAGAGATTATTAAAAATCGAGGTCAGCACCAGACCGTGCTCGGCATAGGTCTCCAGGAAGGTCGTCAGGGCACGGCGACGAACCGCAGCGGCCGGGTTGCGCAGCAGGGCCATGACTTCCCCGTCGGTCAGCTCCTGGCGCTCGCCGTCAAGCTCCAGGCCAAAACGCAGCGAGCCGCTGAGTTCGCCATACAGCTGGACAAAGGCGCTCTGGCCGGACAGCTTTTTCTGATTCAGCAGCTGTTCTTGTGTTTCGCTCAGGGTATGCGGCTTAAAGCGACGCGCGGCGTCGAGGTAGTGGCGATAGGCGGCCAGCTCCGGGCTGGCCAGCAGCCGCTCCAGTTGCCCGTCGTCAAGGGCGATCAGCTCAAGGCTGAAAAAAACGTGCACATTGCCGGTCTCGGTGGCTGCCTCGCGCGTGCGCTGGACCAGCCGCTGGGCGGCCGGATTCTGGGTATCGGCGGCAAACAGCAGGGAGGCGTAGAACGACGGGCGGGATTCCAGCGCCAGCAGCGCTTCGTACTCGGCCAGGGCTGCGGCCAGGCCGGGTCCGTCGAGCGTGGCGATTCTGCCCCGATAGGCGCGGGCAAATGCCTCGGCGCGGCGTGTGGCGTCGGCCAGGTCGGCCTCCAGCTGCGGGTCGTCCGGGCCGTGGTACAAGTCGTCCAAATTCCAGCCGATCCCCTCGGCGTGTTGTTCGCTGCGCGCCACTGCGGTCTGCCTCCTGGCGGCCACTGTTCCAGCCTCCGGGCGACTTGTAAAGCCTGGCGTCGCTTGACTTTAGCCGGCAAGTGGCCGACAA
>WTHE01000126.1 GCA_011523315.1 Candidatus Binatota bacterium | reverse complement strand
TTCCTCTTCTCACCACCCGCACAAAGCTGGCCTGGGTGGCGATCCTGTATTTTGCCCAGGGGCTTCCGGTCGGACTGCCGTTCTCGGTCTACTTCCGCGCCCATGGGATGAGTCTCGAAGAGATCGGCCTGCTCAGCCTGACCGGCCTGCCGTGGGCGCTCAAGTTTGTCTGGGCTCCGGCCGTAGACCTGCGGGGCAAGCGCCGGACCTGGATTGTGGTCTGCCAGGCACTGCTGGCGCTCAATATCTGCCTCCTGCTGGCGTGTGATCCCACCCGGCTGACCAGCCTCAGCTGGGCGCTCCTGATTGCCCTGCCTTTTTTGTCGGCGACCCAAGACATCGCCATTGATGCCTATACGATTGAGCTGCTCAATGAGGAGGAAATCGGTCCGGCCAACGGTATCCGCGTCACCACCTACCGGCTGGCCCTGATCTGTACCGGCGGTGTCTTTGTGGCCCTGGCCGGCCTGGTCGGCTGGGCGGTCGCCTTTGCCGGGGCTGCACTGGTGCTGGCCGCTTCGGCTGTCTTGAGCAGTCGGGCGCCCGAGCTGACGCGACCACGTCCCCAGACGGCCGACTGGGGGAAAGAGGAAACGTGTCAACAGAGTTCATGTGGTTGGAGGACACGTTTCCTCTTTGCGGAACTCAGGCGGGTGTGCATCGGTCCGTTGCAGAGCTTCTGGCAACGTCCCGGCATGGTCTATGTCGGTCTCTTTATTCTGAGCTTCAAACTTGGCGATATGGCCCTTGGTCCAATGGTGGGTCCCTTTTGGGTGGACCGGGGGTTCAGCCTCCTGCAAATCGGGACGGTGCCGGGAACGCTGGGGGTTGTGGCGACCATCCTCGGGGCGCTGCTGGGCGGTAAACTGACCCAGTCGTGGGGCCTGTTCCGAGCCTTGTGGATCCTCGGCGCTGCCCAAGCCGCCTCCAATCTGGTCTACGCCGCCGCTGCCGCCCTGCCGCCCTCGGCATTCCTGATGTACACCGCTTCGGTTGTCGAATCGTTCTGCGGCGGGCTGGGCACCGCGCCGTTTCTGGCTTTTCTCATGTACATCTGCGACAAGAGCCGAGCCGCCACGCAATACGCGCTGCTGAGCGCACTGTTCGGCCTCAGCCGGTCGGTGTCGGGCGCGTTTTCCGGGGTGCTGGCCGAGAGCCTGGGTTATGCGGCGTATTTTACGGCGACCTTTTTCTTGGCTTGGCCGGCGTTTTTGCTCTTGCCGTGGGTGCGAAAGTGGATTAGGCAGGAGGGGACTGAGGAGCGTACCGGCGGTGAAGAACCGGAGAGCACATGAAAAAAATACTCGTGTTCGTTTTTACGGGGCTTGGGATAGTGCTCACGCTCCTCATCCTCGTTGGTGTGGTGATTGACCTCGCAGCGTTTGATCGCACCAGGGGCGGATATGAACCGCCTCATACCGCCTACACCGGCCAGCCCATTAATTGGGATGAAGCCGATGTGACAAAAACCGGCGTGGTGCGCCGTGGCTATGTCCTGCACGCCCTGTTTGATTGTACGAGCGGGATGATCAGTTTTGAGATATTCGGACAGCAAATTCAGTTCCGCAAAGTGTCGCAGCGAGGGATCATCGTCCATAAACCGCGCGAAGCGTGCATGGAACGAGGGTTTCGGCCAGACTTTTAAGGCGCACTGACAGGAAGAGGAAACGGGTCAACAGTTCCTCTTCAGGAGTCATCATGAATCTTATTCACACACTATACGAGCCACCGGGCGACGGCCCACACCCGACTCTGCTGACCCTGCACGGCTGGGGCGCCAACGCACTCGATCTGCTGGGCTTGGCCCCGCATCTGTGCGGCGGGACGCTGCTGGTCCTCTGCCCCCAGGGCCCCATCCAGGTGCCAATCGGCGGCGGAGCGGTCGGCTACGGCTGGTTTCCCCTCACCGGCGCCGGACCGGTCAATGTCCAGGCGGTTCTTGAGGCCCGCGAGCAGCTCCAGACCTTTTTGGCCGAGGCGCTCGGGCGCTATGCTATTGACCCCAAAAAGCTGGCGCTGCTGGGTTTCAGTCAGGGTGGGGTCATGGCCTACAGCCTGGGCCTGGGGGAGCCTGAACGGTATGCCGGACTGGCCGCCCTGAGTTCGTGGCTGCCCCGGGATCTGTTGAATGTCTTTCCGGATGTGCCGGCCACCGAGCAGCTGCCGGTCCTCATTCAGCACGGCAGCCAGGACGAGTTGGTCGATGCCGGCCGCGCCCGCCAGTCGGTTGAAATCCTGCGCAATGTGAATGTCCCGCTCACCTATCGCGAGTATGAGATGGGACATCAGATTAACGCCGAGAGCTTGCGCGACCTCTCGACCTGGTTGCAGGAAAAGGTCGTCTCACCGATTCAGCTGGCCTCCTGAGCGTCGTGCAGGAAGCGCCGGACCTGGCGCACGAACAGGTCGAGTTGATCGTGATGAACCCAGTGGCCGGCATTGGCCACGGTCACGATGCTGGGCTGCCGAAAAGCGCCCGCCCGGCCGTCCTTTTCCGGGTCGGAGGCCCACGAGTCGGCGCCCCGCAGGAGCAGGGTCGGGCAGGTAATCCGCCCCCAGATATCCTG
>WTHE01000120.1 GCA_011523315.1 Candidatus Binatota bacterium | reverse complement strand
TATCTTCAACGCCCAAATCCTGGAAAAGCAGCCCTTTGTGATCGTCTGGGACGGCCAGGTGCTTGACCACGGCCTGCTCGCCATCGTGGCCGGCACGCCCAGGCTGGAGGCGGCTCGCGCCTTCCTCAGCTTTGCAATCCGGACCGAGTCGCTGGCTGCGGTCAGTCGCCATATCGCCTACAGTCCGGCCCGCCGCTCGGCCACAGCCCTGATCGGCACCCACCTTGAGACCGGGGTGGACATGCAGCCGCATATGCCGACCAGTCCCGCAAACGTCGCTCGCGCCCTGCATCACGACTGGCGCTGGTGGCGGGACCACGGCGACGAGATGAACGAGCGCTTCAGTGCCTGGCTGGCTCGCTGAACAAGAACACCCGTGTCCTCCACCAAGTTTATTCTTTTCGGCCCCCAGCTACGCGCCGCCGGACTGGTCCTGCCCCTGGTCGCCTTTATCGGCCTGACCTTTGTGGCGCCGCTGGCGACCATGCTGTCACGCAGCGTGTATGATCCGGTGGTGGCCGACGCCCTGCCCCGCACGCTGGGCCTACTGCGCGACTGGCAGGGCGGCCAGCCGCCGCCGGAGCCGGTGTTCGAGGCTTTGGCTCAGGAGCTGCGCCGCGCCCGCCAGGAGCGCAGCCTGGGCCAGATTGCTACTCGCATCAATCGGGTGCGGGCCGGCCTGCGGAGTGTCATCGTCCGCACCGCCCGTCGGGTGGGCGGGACGGACGCTGGGCCGTGGCGTGACACCCTGGTCGGTATTCACGCCGCCTGGGACGAGGTGCAAACCTGGCACGCCATTCGTCAGGCCGGTCAGCGCTTCACCCTGCGCCACTACCTGCACGCCCTCGACCTGGAACGCCACAGCGACGGCAGCATCGGCCGGCGGCCGGCCGAGTACCGCGTCTACGTGCCCCTGCTGTGGCGCACCCTGGTGGTCAGCCTGAGTCTGACCGGGCTGTGCCTGCTGCTCGGCTATCCGGTCGCCGCCCTGATTGCCCACGCCCCGCCACGCCGGGCGAATCTGCTGCTGCTGCTGGTACTGGTGCCGTTCTGGACCTCCCTGCTGGTACGCACCACGGCCTGGATCGTCCTGCTCCAGACCCAGGGGGTGATCAACTCTACGCTGGTGGCGCTCGGCCTGATCGCCGATAACGACCGGCTGGCCATGATCTACAACATGACCGGGACGATAGTGGCCATGACCCACGTCCTGCTGCCCTTCATGGTGCTGCCGCTGTACGCGGTCATGCGCACCATCCCGCAGCTGCACATGAGCGCCGCCGCCTCGCTGGGCGCCAGTCCGGTCCAGGCGTTCTGGCGCATCTACTGGCCCCAGACCCTGCCCGGCGTTGGCGCCGGCTCGCTGCTGGTCTTCATCCTGGCCACCGGCTACTACATCACGCCCGCGCTGGTCGGCGGCCGCAGCGGCCAGCTCATCGCCAATATGATCGCCTACCACATGCAGAGTTCGCTGAACTGGGGGCTGGCCGCAGCCCTCGGCGGCCTGCTGCTGGCCTTTGTGGGCGTCTTCGCCCTGTTCTACCAGCGCCTGGTCGGGCTGGAGCGGATGAGGCTGGGCTGAGATGGCACCGGGGAGAGCGTGGGGACGCGCCGGCCGCATCGCCTACCTGATATGGTGTGGCGGAGTGTTCGTGTTTCTGATCGCCCCGCTGGTGGTGATCGTGCCGCTCAGCTTTAATGCCGAGCCGTATTTCACCTTCACCGAGGGCATGCTGCGCCTGGACCCGGACGCCTATTCGCTGCGCTGGTACCGGACCGTGGTGGGCGACCAGACCTGGAGCCAGGCCCTGCTCAACAGTCTGTTCATCGGCCTGTCGGCCACCGCCCTGGCAACCGTGCTGGGCACGCTGGCGGCCCTGGGCCTGAGCAGTCCGGCCCTGCCGGGTCGGGCCGTGATCAGCGGCCTGCTGATCTCACCGATGGTCACCCCGGTCATCATCTCGGCGGCCGGCATGTTCTTCTTCTACTCCAACCTGGGCCTCAGCTATACCTATTCGGGCCTCATCCTGGCCCACGCCACCCTGGGCACGCCGTTTGTCGTCATCACCGTGACCGCCACCCTGTCCGGCTTTGACACCAGCCTGTATCGGGCCGCAGCCAGTCTGGGCGCCGGGCCGCTGCGGACCTTCCGCCGTGTCGTGCTGCCGCTGATCGCGCCGGGCGTGATTTCGGGCGCCGTGTTTGCCTTTGCCACCTCGTTCGACGAGGTGGTGACGGTGTTGTTCATGGGCGGCCTGGAACAGCGTACAGTGCCGCGTCAGATGTGGACCGGTATCCGCGAACAGATCAGCCCGGCGATTCTGGCCGTGGCCAGTCTGCTGATCGTCTTCTCGCTGCTGTTCCTGCTGACCGTTGAGTGGCTGCGCCGCCGCGCGGGCGAGCGTCGCCTCAGTCCCGATACACCACGCCGCGTACCGCCTCGACGACCTTCTTGACGCTCGGAATCACCAGCTCTTCAAGATTCTTGGCGTAGGGCATGGGCACGTCTTCGCCGGTCACACGGGCGACCGGCGCGTCCAGGGAGTCAAACCCGTCCTGCATGATCCGGTACG
>WTHE01000134.1 GCA_011523315.1 Candidatus Binatota bacterium | reverse complement strand
CTACGCCGGGCCGGGGTCTGGCCGTGCACTATCAGGGCGTGCTGCCCGACATGTTTGCCGAGGGGCGGGATGTGATCGTCGAAGGCGAGTACACGCCCGGAGCAGACACACTCCACGCCACGACCGTCATGACCAGCTGTCCGTCAAAGTATGAGGCTGAACTCGACGAAGCAAACGCCAACAGCCAATCGCAGCCATCAGCGTTCACCGCGCAGCCGGCTTCACCCTCCTGAGCGCTCCCGCCGTCCCTGAACATGCCGTGACACATCTTGGTTCTCTCGCTCTGTATCTGGCCCTGGTGCTGGCGGCCTATGCCGTGGCCAGCAGTCTGTGGGGTGCGCGGCAAGGCCGTCGGGTGTGGATCGCCAGCGGCGCACAGGCGGTGTATGCCGTGTGCGGCTGTGTGGTCATTGCCTCAGCCGCCCTCATCCACGCCCTGCTGAGCGAAGATTTCAATGTCGAGTACGTGGCCAGCTATTCCAGCTCGACCTTGCCCATTCAGTATAAAATTGCCGCCTTTTGGGGCGGCCAAAAGGGCTCGCTGCTGTTCTGGACCCTGATCCTGGTGTGTTTCAGCGCCATCGTTCAGGTCCAGAATCGGGACAAAAACCGGGACTTGATGCCGTATGTCACCGCCAGCCTGATGACCATCAGCCTCTTCTTTCTGGGTCTGCTGTGTTTTCTGACCCCCCCTTTTGAGCGGCTGACGTTTACTCCGGCCGAGGGCTCGGACTTAAACCCCCTGCTGCAAAACTACTGGATGACCATCCACCCCCCAGCGCTCTACCTGGGCTATATCAGCGCCGCCGTCCCGTTTGCCTTTGCCATGGCCGCCCTGGCGACCGGCCGGCTCGGCCCGGTGTGGATTCAGACCACCCGGCGCTGGGCGCTGACATCCTGGTTTTTCCTGTCAATGGGCAATCTGCTGGGCGGGCGCTGGGCGTATGAGGTCCTGGGCTGGGGCGGCTATTGGGCCTGGGATCCGGTTGAAAACGCGGCCATCATGCCCTGGTTTACGGCCACCGCCTACCTCCATTCGGTCATGATCCAGGAAAAGAAGAACATGCTCAAGGTGTGGAACATGGTGCTGGTCATCCTCACCTTTGCGCTGACCATCTTTGGCACGTTTCTGACCCGCAGCGGCGTGATTTCTTCGGTCCACTCGTTCACCCAGTCCGGTTTGGGGCCGTATTTCATGGCCTTTCTGGTGCTGGTCCTGGCCGGTGCGTTCGGCCTCCTGGTGTACCGTCTGCCCGAGCTCAAAAGCGACAACGAGCTGGATTCCATCGTGTCGCGCGAATCGGCCTTTCTGCTGAACAATCTGGTCTTTGTCGGCCTGGCCTTCGCCACCTTCTGGGGTACGGTCTTTCCGATTCTTTCGGAATGGGTGCGGGGCGTCAAAATCACCGTCGGACCGCCCTTCTTCAATCAGGTCAACGCCCCCCTGGGAGTCGTGCTGCTGTTTCTGACCGGCGTCGGCCCGGTCATTGCCTGGCGGCGGGCGAGCATCAAGAGCCTACGGCGGAACTTCACCGCTCCGCTGGTATGGGGGCTGGTGACCGGACTGCTCTTCTTTCTCTTCGGCTACCGTCACTACTACGCCGTGACCGTCTTTTCCATCGCCGGCTTTGTGCTGGGCACCATTGTCGTCGAGTTTTATCGCGGCACGCGAGCCCGCCAGGCCATGCTGGACGAGAGTTCGCCCCAAGCGCTGGGCAAACTGGTGAGCAAGAACCCGCGCCGCTACGGCGGCTATGTGGTCCACGTCGGCGTGGTACTGATCAGCATCGGCATTACCGGCTCGTCCTTTTTCAAGCTCGAGGACCAACGCACGGTAGAACACGGTCAGCGCTTTGAGATTGGACGCTACAGCCTGGAATACGCCGGCATCACGCCCTACGACGACGCCCACTACTCGGCCCAGATCGCCACAGTCAGGGTATTTGTGGACGGACGTCAACTCGACACCCTGCGGCCGGAAAAACGGGTGTATAAAAAGCAGCAACAGCCGACCACCGAGGTGTCGATTCGCCCCAGCCTGTTGGAAGATCTGTACGTTGTGCTGGGCAGCTATGACGCTCCGTCGGGCCTGGCCACCTTTCAGGTCTTTGTCAACCCGCTCCTGTCCTGGATCTGGATCGGCGGCTTTGTCCTCATCCTGGGCACGTGTATCACCCTGGCTCCCAATCCGGCCGAACGCCAGGCTCTGGCCCGTACGACCGAACGCGTAGAAGGAGAGGCTGTTGCCGATTAGCCGTCTGGTCCTGGTGTTGTGCGTCTTCGGCCTCAGCCTGGGCGCCGGCCCACGTCCCACCCAGACCGAACTGGAGGAAGCCCTGACCTGCCAGTGTGGATGCGGGCTCACGGTCCATAGCTGTAACCACCTGCAGTGCGGTTTTGCCATCCCCCGAAAACAGGAGATCGCCCAATTCCTGGCCGAGGGCAAAGGCCGTGAAGATATTCTGGCCGCCTTTGTCGCCGACTACGGGGAAAAGGTGCTGTCCGCGCCCACCACCAGTGGCTTTAACCTGGCGGCCTGGATTACCCCGTTTGCGGCCGTCCTGATCGGAGGGC
>WTHE01000745.1 GCA_011523315.1 Candidatus Binatota bacterium | reverse complement strand
CCGTTGCCGCTCCGCCTCAGCCGCTGCCCGTTGCCGTTCTGCTTCCGCCGCCGCCTGTTGCTGCGCCGCTTCCTCGGCGGCTTGCCGTTGACGCCCTGCCTCTATCAACACGGTCGCCTGCTCAGACGTCAGATATCCCGTGGCGGTAAACCCCTCGGCCCGCTGCCAGTTCTGCAACGCCAGCCGCGTGGTTGGCCCAAACAGCCCGTCGGCAACCTCAACCGGGTAGTCGAGCGCCATCAGCCCTTGCTGCACTCGGATACGCGCCCGCCGGTCCAAGGCCAGCGCCGCTTCCGTCTCCCGTGCCTGCTGCCGCGTGTCTTCCTCAATCTGACGGAACGCTTCTGCACGCGCTGCCGCTGTCAGCCTGTTCACCTGCGCCGAGGTCAAATATCCCGTGGCGCCGAGCCCGCTGGCCTCCTGCCACTGCCACAACGCTGTCCGGGTAGCGTGTCCGAGCTGCCCATCTGGAACACCGACCGGGTAGTCGAGCGCCGCGAGCCCGCGCTGTATCCAGATGATCCTCTGGCGGTCCAAGGCCAGCGCCTCTTCTGCCTCCACCCGCCGGGCGATGGCTGCCAGACACGCCCGCGCTTCCGCCACATAGGTCCCGCTCGGATACTCCTTCAGGTAGGCTTCGACCTCCCGCGCCCGCTCGCACACCACCTCCTGCCAAAAGATATCTTCCAACTCCCGTGCCGTCTGACCCCAGGCAACAGCCGTGAGCACCAGCATGATCGACAGGCCGGTCCCCCACATTCGCAGGGGAACGCAGGACGTTATTCGTTTCCACATCGCCTACAGACCTCCGTCGCCAGGAGCCGAGAGCATATGAGAAGCAGCAAGGACAGCCGCCTATAGGGACATTCAACAGATGGTAGATAAAAAAGTCAAACAACGGCTTCACCACTCAAGACCCAGGGCTTGCGCCCCACCAGAAGACACACGCGGCATATTGCTGGGCGGGCAACAAAAGACTAAGCTGACGGGCACTATGAACTTTATCCCAACCGTTGTCGAGCAGACGGGCAGAGGGGAACGCGCCTACGATCTCTACTCCCGTCTGCTGAGAGATCGTATTGTGTTTCTGGGCTCAGCCGTGGGTGACGAGGTCGCCGCCCTGGTCACCGCCCAACTGCTGTTTTTGGAGTCCGAGGACCCGGACAAGGACATCCATTTCTACATTAACTCACCGGGTGGGTCAGTCACCGCCGGGCTGGCGATCTATGACACCATGCAATACATCAAGCCCGACGTTTCGACCCTGTGTGTCGGCCAGGCCGCCAGCATGGGTGCGCTGCTCCTGGCCGCCGGTGCCACAGGCAAACGCTTTGCCCTGCCCCACGCGCGGGTGATGATCCACCAGCCGCTGGGAGGAGCCGAGGGCCAGGCCAGCGATATCGAAATCCAGGCCAGGGAAGTGCTGCGGATTCGGGAGCAGCTCAATCAGATTCTGGCCCAGCACACCGGTCAGTCGCTGGAGAAAATCGCCCAGGATACGGATCGGGACTTCTTTTTCAGCCCCGCACAGGCCCGGGAATACGGGCTGATCGATCAGGTGGTTGAGAATCGCGGGCCGAAAAAAGACACCGCCTGAGTAGGGGCGACCGGCCGGTCGCCCCTACAGGTCACTGGCCATCGGCTTCGTCTGGAACGGCTACGACTTATCGTGAACACCTCTGGCCGGACGCTCTTCGGCCAGTTCCCCGATGGTGACGCTGAGCGTTTCCCGCCTGCCCCGGCGCCTCAGTTCCACCGGCACGGTCTCGCCAACCCGCGTCTCGGCCACCAGGATGGGCAGATCGGACGAGGTCGTGACCTCCCGGCCGTTATAGCCCAGGATCACGTCGCCACGCCGAATACCCGCTCGCCGGGCCGGGCTGTCGTCCACCACATCGGCGACCAGAGCACCCGCAGCCGCGTCCAGGCCGAGCGAGGCGGCCAAGTCTCGCGTCAGGCTCTGAATCGAGACGCCGAGCCAGCCACGGGTCACATAGCCGCGCTCTTCAAGTTCGGGCATGAGATCCTTGGCCTGATTGATCGGCGTGGCAAAACCAATCCCGATATTGCCCCCACTGCGGCTGAAAATGGCGGTGTTGATCCCCACCACCTGACCGGACTGATTAAACAGCGGTCCGCCGGAGTTGCCGGGATTGATTGATGCATCGGTCTGGATGAAATTGTCATACGGCCCGGCGCCAATCGTCCGGCCTGTAGCGCTGACAATACCGGCCGTGACCGTATTGCTCAGGCCAAACGGATTGCCGATGGCCAAGACCCAGTCCCCAACCCGCAGCGCGTCGGAGTCGCCCAGTCGGGCAACCGGCAGCTCAACCGCAGAGTTGATCTTCAACACGGCCAGGTCCGTTTTGGCATCGCCGCCCAGCAGTTCGGCCTGATACTCGGTCTCATCGGCCAGCACCACCGTAATCTGCTTGGCGTTCTCAACCACATGGTTGTTTGTCAGGATCAGTCCGTCCTGGCGCACGATGAAGCCCGAACCCGAACCGCGCTGCGGATGTTGCGGGCGAGCTGATCGTCGACGACGAGGGTGCGGCGCTCCTCGAGCAGACGTACTCC